>NZ_JAEINN010000001.1:300000-401529 GCF_016342405.1 Maridesulfovibrio ferrireducens
GAATTCTTCCCGGATTTTATGATACATATAATCCTAAGAATGCTGAAAATAATGATGATTATATTCAGACTCTCAAAGATAGATTTGCTCAGCGCAGACACTTCCTTGAGCAGACTGCTGATCTTAACTGTAAGCCTGAAATTCTTGCAAAACTTACCAAGGTTCTCAGAATAAAAGATTAATCGTAAGTCTCGCTTTGAAGTGCTTGCTGGAATAGTTAATAGTAAAGCCCCGATGAAAATTTCATCGGGGCTTTTTTAGTTTGGTCAGGTCGAAGATTTGAAGATTAGCAAAAAGGCTAGAAGCGCTTGAAATCTGAATTCGAATTCTTTTCAGTTTCTAACTCGAGAGAAAGGGCAGGTGAAACCGATCCTGTGTTTTCTGACAGCTGAAAAAAACCGACTGCGTTTGTTAAACTTTCAGCCTGTATCAGTAGTTCTTCTGAGGATGCGCTTACTTCCTCTGATGTAGATGCGCTATTTTGGACAGCGACATCGAATTGCTGAAGGGCGCTATTGATTTGTTCAGCTCCTGAATTCTGTTCAGCACTTGAAGCCGTAATTTCTTGAACCAGTTCTGCTGTTTTCTGAATGTCCGGCACAATTGCTTTAAGCATGTTACCCGCAGTTTCAGCTATTTCAACACTGGAAGTGGATAGTTCACCTATTTCTCCAGCAGCCTGACCGCTTCTTTCAGCTAATTTGCGAACTTCCGCAGCAACGACTGCAAACCCTTTGCCATGCTCTCCGGCTCGCGCTGCTTCAATAGCCGCATTCAAAGCTAACAGGTTAGTTTGTCGTGCAATTTCTTCTACAACGGAAATTCGTGTAGCTATTTTATGCATTGCCTCAACAGTCTGGATGACAGCTTCTCCACTTTTGGCAGCTTCCAATGCGGCTTTACGAGACATTTCGTCCGTCTTTTTTGCATTCTCTGCGTTATGAGCAATTCCGGATACCATTTCTTCCATGGATGCAGATATTTCTTCCATAGAAGAAGCTTGTTCCGATGCATCTTGAGACATGATTTGTGAAGTAGAACTTAATTCATTACTGCCGGATTCCACGTATGACGAGGCCATCTGAACTTCACGAACAACATCTGAAATTCGTTTAACCATGTCATTAGTAGCCGATGAAAGTTCAGCTATTTCATCCTGCCCTTTAACTTCAGCACTAATGGAAAGATCACCTCCGGCAATCTTTTTGAAGAGTGCAAGCAAATTTGAAAGTGGGTATATAATGATTCTGTCAGTCACTAATATGATGATTATGGACAGGACTAATATGGATCCAAGTCCGAGCCATAATAGAGTCCATGCCATGGTTGTGCTGGCCTGAAAAATGTCATTATGAGTTACAGTTGCGATTATATACCAGCCGGTTTTTGAATCTTTCTGCCAACTCATACGTTTTTCAATTCCTTCATAAGAATAGTCAATTGAACCCGTTGTATTCGCTAGTATCTCTTTACCCCAGCTGAAATCTTTTATGCTAGATTTCATAAGTGTTTTGGTATTTGGATGGCCTATTATAAGGCCGTCGGAGTTTGTTAAAAACAGGTAACCCTGTTCTCCTATTCTGGCCCCTTTCAGATATTGATTGTTGTAAACTGAAATTTTGAGAGTCATACCGATAATTCCGATTAATTTACCTGAATTCATAACGGGGAAGGTCAGCAGACATATTGGGCTTTTGTTCTCGCCTTCATATGCATCTCCCATGAAAATTTTATTTTGTCCGGCTTTATCAATGTTCATGCGGCCATTATGGATTGAGTTTATATTAGAGCCAACTAATGTACTTTGCCCTCCATCAGCTTTAATTGTTCCGTCAGGGGTCATAAGGAATACGTTTTCGTAGAAAGGGGACTCTTTTAAGTAATGATGTAGAGATGTGGTTACATCTTCGAAGTTGTCTGTAGTCAAAGCAGCATCAATTTCAGGGAGTGTCTTTAAAATTTTACCGTCTCTAATCCTGTCATTGTACCAGAAATCTAGAGTTGATGCCGCTTTATCACGTGTGTTTATCATAGCTGCGGTAAGTTCTTTTTCAAGACTCCCTGCCCCGGAGGAGTAAGCCACCCACGATAATATCCCGATTGTCAGAGCTACCATCGGGATAATGGTAAAAATAAATTTTGCTTTTAAGTTAAGTCTCATACTCTTACTTCCTTATCAGTTGGGATGGTTAGTGAAGGCTTATTAACTTGTATGATCACTGTTGAAACGAGTTTGTCCACTGTAAAAGATATTGCAAATTACACCAATCCTTTTAACTTGGGCACGCTCTACTGTTACTTAAATTATATTGACCTGTAACATATATCTTATAATTGTCGCGGGTCAAAAATAATTCTTTAGTTATTTGTATTATTGCTATTTCATGAATAGATTAGTGAGTGATTGCTGATTTAGTCACATTCAAAATAAATAAATATTTAATATTTAAATTGTAATTAATTCAGGAGAGTGAAGTAAAAGAGGTGTTAGTTTTTAGCTGCTTGCAGGTATACTTGTTTAAGGAGTGGATCGGAAATGGCTTCAGCCCAGTGCAGGTAAATACTTTTCATGAAATTTTTTCTAATTACGGGATTTGCCGCTAATCGAGTGGACACTGCTTTATTTACATCCATGCCTGATATTACAGCTTGAAGGGTTTCAGCTCTGTGAATAATGCGGTGGGATGATTCAATAAGTTCATTCCCCTGTCTGGCTATTTTCTCACGCAATTCTTTATTTGCCAATAATTGCTCGAGTTTGGATACAAGGTCTGCCGCATTGCCCGCTTCATATGTAATAAGGTGAACTCCGTCTGTAAATATATCGTTTAGACCATGTTCAATATAGGGGGTAAGCAGGCAGGAGCCACACGCCAGAGCTTCAAATACTCTGAAATTGAGATCTCCGCGCTCGGCAATGTTCAGTACCACTCTGGCTTTGGGGAAGAGTTTGCGATACTCGCCCTGCGTAATGTGAAGTCCGGGAACAAGTTTTGCCACTTCATCCAGAAATTTCATGCGTTCAGGAGTCAAGTCCGGGTCTACTTTACCTACAAAAAGCAAATCCCATTCTTTCTCCATTGTGAGCGGAACATCATTATCCATCACAACCGGGGGAAACCATAAAAGACGGGAGTCGGGCAGGCGGGGTGTGAATCTATTCAGGTGATCTTTCAAGCTGACAAGGCAGATATCAAACCCTTGTGCGTAAAGCGGGTACCAGCTGTGAATATGGGTATCTATGCAGTAGAATATTGTCAGGCATGGGAAAGATTCAACTCCGGCTAAAGGCGGAGCTATGCTTCGGTCTGCGTAAACCACCATGTCTGGGATGCATCCAGATTTTTCGACAATGTCTTTCCATGTAAAGACCTGCTGGCCGCGGATTGGGATGTGGATTGTTTTATAACCCAGCTGATCCATTCCCGTGCGGAAAAATGTGTTGCCGATCCATGCGATTATTTTGGTGTTTTCTTTGATCACAAGTGGGAACGTATCAATTTATGGGAGTATGATAAAGCAGGTACTTTCGTTTTTTTTAAAATTTGATAATTGAGAGAATTGAAAAGGGTTTAGTGACTTATCATCATTTTGCGAAGAGCCGGCTCGTCAAAATCTAACTCAGGCGTAAAACGCAGTCCGACAAGAGATTCTTCTTTCCAAACCGCGACAGCCTTTTGACTGCTCAGGAATCCTATACGGTCATTGAATATGCACCCACGGATAAAAACTTCAGTATTCAAGTCCAACTTGGTGAGGTCTTCCTCTGAGTTAAGTTTGAGCTTCATGCCGCATGGTGAAATGTTTAAAATAGTGATGTCCAGATCAGAGCTGCATGATGATGTTGCAATATCACATTGCCTGAAAAACCCATCAATATTATTAAGGTCTATTCGAGTTGAGTCGCGTCTTTCATTAAAATTATTCATTTTTATTCTCCTCCCTGATTCCAAATCTATTGTAATTAATGTTTGAAGTGTATTATTTTTAAATTTCATATGGTAAAGCTCTTTCAATCCTTGGCTAAAGGAGATAAAGCAGGTAAGTAGTCATAATACAGTTAACATTGCGTGTGTTTATAATGCAGCTAAGCCGAGATTGCAAGGTTGCTTAATTTTTATTTTTCTCTAGGAGTCCGGGGTGCAGAAGTTATTGGCGGTTTTTATTTTGATTGGGATGATGCTTTCAGGTTGCGTCTATGTTGATATGAATGTGGATAATAGGCCTGAACCGGGTTTTGATATGAGTACAGTTCACACGTTTGCGTATAAAAAATCCAATGATTCCAAAGGTGATCTTGAGGCTGTATTGCTTAAAGCCGCACGGTTCGAGTTAGAAGCAAAGGGATTTGTTTATGATGTGAATTCTCCTGATTTTCTTGTGATTGTTAATTTTAGTTCCAAAGCTGTGATGGAGAGAGGAGTTACATATAAACGTGACTCATATAACTACGATTACCTAAGCAATTCATACACTGACATAGGTGTTGTTAAGGCAAGTGACGCTGATAGAAATGATAATATTGTGCGATTATATATGGTTACTCCCGAAAATGAAGGTCTGAAAACTTTCCTTTGGCGCGGTAGCGCAGCCAGTCAGGGACAGGAAGGGGTGGATGTCTTCGGTAAGTGTCTTGTTAAAGGGGCTTTGATGAAGTTTCCTGTGGCAAGCGGGTCTTTTCGTGAGAAGCTTCGCTTCGGCACATGTGAATAGAGTTTAATTTATTATTATTGGTTTTATAGCCCTTGAAGCAATGCTTCGAGGGTTTTTTTATGCGCTGTTTATGATCGTTTGTTATGAATTTTCAGCAAAAAGTTTAAAATCCAGCTTGACTTAATTGGAAAGTGTGGGCACTTTTTTATTTCTATATAACAATATATTTATATAGTGAATTAAGGATGTAGATTCTGAGGGAAACGGAAGGCGGTGAAATTCCGCCGCAGACGCGCTGCTGTAACCGGAATGGGTAGTTGAAAAGTATTTGTCATGTGGTGTTGGTTCACTGGGAAACCGGGAAGGCCCGACACCGTGCGTCATTTAAGTCCGGAAGCCAGAAGACGTCCCGCAGAGAAGCACACTGAATCTCGCGAGTAAGATTCACAATAGAGAAGTCCTTCTTCTCACCGCCATTCGGCGGAGCACTATCAAACAGGAGATAAAAATGCTGACGCACACTTTAGGATATCCCAGAATGGGGAGTAACAGAGAGCTGAAAAGGAAACTCGAATCATATTGGAAAGGCGAGGTGTTGGAAGATGATCTTGCATCCACAGCCCGCTCACTTAGGAAGCTGCATTGGGAGAATCAATCACAGGCAGGAGTGGAACTTCTTCCGGTAGGTGATTTTTCTTACTATGATCATATGCTTGATAATGCGGTAAGATTCGGCGTTATTCCTGATAGATATAATGTTAAGGACGGGAAAGCCGGGTTGGATGATTATTTCACAATGGCGCGCGGAAAGGCTGGAGAAAATGGAACTCCTGCGATGGAAATGACTAAGTGGTTTGATACAAACTATCATTATATAGTGCCGGAGTTCAAAGAAGATCAGGAATTTTTGATCGCTGATGAATCTCTTTTGGAACAGGTTAAAGAAGCAACAGCAATCGGATACAAAGTTAAAGTTGTTTTGCCCGGTCCGTTGACTTTTCTGCTTTTAGGAAAATGTTCTGGAAAAGAGTTTGACCGTTTGAGCCTGCTTGAAAGATTGATCCCGGCATATTCCGAGTTGATCGAACGTCTTTCCGGTTCTTGCTCATGGATTCAGTTTGATGAGCCTGTACTTGCTCTTGATCTCGACGAAGAGGTGCTGGCCTTGTTTGCACCGATATACAGAACTTTTAGGGAAGCCGCATCTTATACAAAAATTATGGTGGCAACCTACTTTTGTGGTTTGGGTGAAAATCTTGAAGCCGCAGCTAAGCTTCCGGTTGACGCGTTGCATGTAGACCTTGTTCGCGGCGGGCAGGATCTTGATGCGCTTTTAGCCAGTCTGGGCAGTAAGGTTTCTCTTTCTCTCGGAGTTGTCGACGGTAGAAATATCTGGTGTGCTGATCTTGATAAAGCTGTTTCGATAGTACGAAAGGCTGTGCAGTCTTTAGGTTCTGAGCGGGTTCTTGTTGCTCCATCATGTTCACTTCTACATGTTCCCTTTGACCTCGACCTTGAAACAAATCTTGATTCTGAAATAAAATCATGGATGGCTTATGCCCGTCAGAAGTGCTCTGAAATTAAACTTATTACCGACGCAGTCAGCGGGGTTGATGTTGCAGATAAATTGGCTCTTAACCGCAAAATTATTGAATCCCGTAAAAGTAGTTCCAGAGTAAATAAACCGGCAGTTGCAAAAAGAATTGCTGATTTAAAGGAAGCGGATTTCAAGCGAATCTCAGCTTACAAAAGGCGTGCCGAGATTCATCGCAATGAACTTAATTTCCCTCTTTTACCGACAACAACAATTGGATCATTTCCGCAAACTTCTGAGGTTCGTTCTGTCAGAAAGAAGTTTAAAATTGGGCAGATTAGTAAAGATGAGTATGAAAAATTTATGCAGGATTATATAGCCGATTGCATCCGCCGCCAGGAGGAAATCGGGCTTGATCTTTTTGTTCACGGTGAACCTGAGCGTAATGATATGGTGGAATATTTCGGTGAACATTTTGAAGGATATTGTTTCACCTCAAACGGATGGGTTCAGAGCTATGGATCAAGGTGTGTAAAACCACCTGTTATTTATGGTGATGTTTCACGCCCCGAAGCAATTACCGTTGACTGGATTAATTACGCCAGAAGTATTTCTAAAAAAGAAGTTAAAGGAATGTTGACCGGACCGGTAACCATTCTTTGCTGGAGCTTTGTCCGTGATGATCAGCCGCGCAGTGAGACTTGCAGACAGATTGCCCTTGCCGTTCGTGATGAGGTTTCCGATCTGGAGAAAAGCGGAGTTAAAGTTATTCAGATTGATGAACCGGCTCTTCGTGAAGGTTTGCCGCTCCGTAAAGCTGAGCAGGCAGAATATTTGAAATGGGCTCAGGAATGTTTTCGTCTGTCAGCTTCTTGCGTGGAGGATAAAACTCAAATTCATACGCACATGTGTTATTGCGAATTCGATGAAATAATTGAGGCTATCGCCGCGCTCGATGCCGATGTCATCAGCATTGAAGCCAGCCGCAGTCGCATGGAGCTTCTCGGGAATTTTAAAGACTTTAGTTATCCTAATGAAGTCGGTCCGGGTGTTTATGATATTCATAGCCCGGCGATTCCTTCGGAACATGAAATGACTCTTTTGCTGGAAAAAGCTCTGGAAGTAATTCCTGCCGAGAGGCTTTGGGTAAATCCTGATTGCGGTCTTAAAACTCGTAGATGGGAAGAAGTTGAGCCTTCTCTTATTAATATGGTTCAGGCTGCTAAAAGAGTGCGTCAGAAAATTTAGTAAAGTAATGTCTCCCCGGATTGGATCTATCTTTTATGATCCGGGGAGTTTTTAATTATAGGAGATAATACAATGAATGTGGCAAGCAGCATAAAAGAGTCCAAACAGTTTTTTTCTTTTGAATTTTTTCCTCCCAAAGAGAAAAAAGCATGGGATAACTTTACTGAAAAAGCGGAAAGACTGGCTGATTTGAAACCTCTTTTTGCATCGGTCACT
This sequence comes from Maridesulfovibrio ferrireducens, assembly GCF_016342405.1. Lineage (NCBI taxonomy): Bacteria > Pseudomonadati > Thermodesulfobacteriota > Desulfovibrionia > Desulfovibrionales > Desulfovibrionaceae > Maridesulfovibrio > Maridesulfovibrio ferrireducens. The sequence continues at coordinate 307,652 of NZ_JAEINN010000001.1, forward strand.
TATGGAGCTGGGGGGTCAAGTCATGATAATTCCCTTGATGTTTGCGGAGTCATTAAAAAAGAAATGGGAGTCGACATTCTTGCTCATTTAACTTGTGTGGGAGCAAGTGAAACGTCAATTGATGACTTTGTCGGCAGGCTTAACGATGCGGGAGTTTCAGATATTCTGGCACTGGGCGGAGACGGTCGAAAGGATGATGTGAACAATGAAAGCCGATTTTTTCATGCCGCAGATCTCGTCGAATATGTTGATGATAAATTTTCAGATGTGGGAATAGCGGTTGCCGGTTATCCGGGCGGGCATCCTGATTCGTCAACTATTGCGCAGGATATAAGATATCATTGTGATAAACTTTCCAGAGGGTCGGATTTTACTATTACTCAACTGTTTTTTGATAATCGCCAATACTTTGATTATGTTAGCAGACTTGAAATTTCGGGGTTTGAGCAACCGGTGATACCCGGAGTTTTACCTATTCAGTCATTAGGGTCATTGCGGAGAATTATGGGGCTTTGCGGGGCATCTATTCCGGGAGATTTATATTGCGGGGTTGAAAAAGCATTTGAGGCCGGCGGGGATGAGGCTGTAATGGAGTTCGGATTTAATTTTGCTCAGCAACAAATAGCAGGTCTTCTCGACGGCGGCGCTCCCGGTGTTCACATTTATACACTTAATCGAGCTTCTATGTGTGAGCGTTTGATCGGAAGTTTAAAATCTGATGGTTATTTTATTTAAATTATAAATTATATCCCCGCCTACCGGGTCTTACGGTAAACGGGGACGATTTTTATTTAGAGAAAACCTTTAAGCACATTTGCAAGATTTGCGGCTGTTTTAACCTGTTCAGGGCCGTTATCAATTATGAAGGGCAGAATTTTATCAGAATAGTCTCCAAGACTGGAAAGCATTGAGCTGCTTAAATTCTTTGAAGACGGAGCTGCCATGAATTGTTTGATCTCTGTATAAAGAGTTTTTGCTTCGGCTACAGATTGTTTGCCGGAACTGTAAGCTCCGGAAGCATCTGTGTAGATAGACTTAGCTTTATCAAGGCTTGCGGGGTTGGTAAGAAGTTGTTTCAGCCTACCGGTCAGGTCCAGGCCGTCCATTTCAGATTCCAGACTTTGAGAATACGAGGTCATTTCCATTAGTTTAGTAAGGCCTGTTGCTGAGTCAAAGGAGCTTATCTGCTCAACAGCTCCTGCGTGCTGAGTTGGATTGATGAGACTCATGGTTGCAGTCTGCGCGCTTATGAGACTTTCAGTCGAGTCTGAAAATCCTGAATATACATTTTTAGCGCGATCTAGCAGGCTTGCACCATCGGCAGCGGCTTTGGCTGAATCAGTAGCTGTCTTAGCGGTTTCAGCTGTGGATGAAAGATCATTCATGCTGAAGGCCTTTGCGGTTGAGATCTGAATAAGTAAGAAAGATAAGGCTATGAAAGATATAGATAAGGTCTTTGATGCGGAAAAATAATTTTTCATAATAAATGCTCCTTTTTTTGTAGACTGTAATTATACTTAAAAGAGATAATTTTTGCCATGTTTTTTCATACCTACACGATAGAAAACCTCATCTTCATGATTTTATTTTCGTCTAAGCATATATACACCAGCAAAAATTAATGCCGTTGCGAAGTAATCCACTAATTCAATTGGTTCTCCGACGATAGCTGATCCAATCACAAGAGCGACAAGGGGAGGGATGTAACTAACAGAAGATGCTGTGACAGCTCCCATCTTGGAAGCGATGTAATAGTAAATTATGTAAGCTAAGCCCGTGCCGAGAAGGCCCAGTCCTACTATTAATCCAATTGATGCATTGTAGCTGGTCCATATGGCTGACATTCCGTCATAGCTGGTTGTAAGTGACAGCAGGATCATAGCGAAGCCAAGTTGATAAGTTGTAATGGCTGATGCAGGAATGTTCAGTGGTGTTATGAATTTTCTTGCGTAAACGAATGAAGATCCGACACTTAATGAGCCTGCGACCATGTACAGGATTCCCTCAAAATTGGAAGACAGCAAACTGTCGCCGGAAGGGCGGGCGATGATGACAACACCTATAAAACCTATGGCGATGCCGACAATTTTCATTAGCGATGGTTTTTCTTCCGGAATGAAAAGAACTGCAAGTACGAAAGTGAAAAGGGGAATAGATCCACTAATTGCACCAGCCACGCCGGTAAGTAGTAAGGATGTTCCTTTGACAAAACAATAATAGTTTAGGGATGTTGCAAGCAAACCCATTACAAAAAAATGAACAGAATATTTCAGGTGGTCTATGCATAGTGATTTTTTGACAAGAGCGAAAATTAGAACAGGAAAAAAGCCGAAAAGAGCTCTGAAGAATACCACTTGAGCGGGACTGATCAGTTCGGAAGCAAGCTTCATGCATATGAAATTAGTCCCCCATATTACGCCGAGCAGTACAAATGCTATAATGGGAAGATGCTTAGAATTGCTTGTCATTGACTACCTATATTAAAATTATGACTGATGATCATGGTGGGATTTGAAAATAAAAAAGGGTTGTAGCTAGCTGCTACAACCCTTAATTTTTTGAGTGGTGCCGAAGAGAAGACTCGAACTTCCACGGAGTAACCCCCACTAGACCCTGAACCTAGCGTGTCTACCAATTCCACCACTTCGGCACTCAGAAGCACTGTATATATTGATTAAAGATCTCTTTGGCAAGCGTTTTTTAGAGGTAACCCGTTTGAGAGAATAGAAAATATATTGCCCAGTATAAAACTTGGACAGTATGTGTCATTGTGAACTCAATTAAAATTCTAATTGTTTGTAGCGAATAGTCTTGTTATACCTCTATAAATCAGGAAAATATTCAGGGGGAATATCTATGATCCCATCTTCACTTATTCCGGCGATAAACACTTTCGCAGTGGCTCCTATCTGGCTGGAAACTCTTTTGGTAACAACTTTTGCGATACACCTTTTACTCATGAATATTGCACTTGGCGGGACAGTTATTGTTGCTTGCCATAGCGTAGGTGGTGGAAGTAAAATTTCGCGCGATCTTTCCGGTAAACTGCCGACTATCCTTGCTTTAGTAATTAATGCAGGAGTGCCGCCGCTTTTGTTTGTAAAAGCGATTTATGCTCAGTTTAATTACACTTCATCGGTGCTGATGGCGGTATACTGGCTTGCGGCAGTTGTTGCTCTGCTCGTTGGATATTATGGTCTCTATTGGCATTACTACCGCTACGAAAGTATGAAAGACGGCGGGCGCAAGGGTTTAATCTTCATGGTGCTGTGCATACTTTTATATGTAGGGTTCATGCTTTCTAATAATATGACGCTTATGCTCAGACCTGATCACTGGCTAGCGTACTTTGATAATCCTAACGGGTTGGTGCTCAATCTTAATGATACGGCATTGCTACCGCGGTATCTGCATTTTATGGTTTCCGCGCTGGCTGTCGGCGGTCTGTTTGTGGCGATTCTGGGTAAGAGGAAATCTGATCAGGATTACATTGCAACTGGTTTTAAATGGTTCGTGTGGGCTACCGTTGTTAATATCGGCGTAGGATTATGGTTCCTGATGGTGCTTCCCAGAGAAATTATGCTGATTTTTATGGGAAAGGATATGCTTGCAACTTCGTTGCTCGGAATAGGGCTGGTGGGAACTGTTATCTTAATTTATGCCGGAATGAAGCAAAAAGTGGTGCTGACATCTGTTCTTACCGTGATTATGGTCTATGTTATGGTACTTATGAGGCATTTGCTGAGAGATGCGTATCTTGCTCCATATTTTAAAGTCGAAGATATTCCGGTCACAGGTCAATACTCTCCTTTATATTTATTTCTTATATCGCTGGTCATTGGTGTAATCTCGATAATCTACATGCTTAAGCTTATGTGCAAGTCGGGGAGGAGTTAATTATGGAATATCCAATTTGGCACCTCACCACTTTCGGCGGCGGCTTCTGGATTGCTTTTATCGCAACCATCCATGTTTTTGTGGCTCAGTTTGCTGTAGGCGGAGGTTTGTTTCTGGTTTTAAGTGAGCAGATGGCTTACCGCACCGGCTCGGATGAACTGCTCGACTATGTAAAAAAACATTCAAAGTTTTTCCTGCTCCTGACCATGGTATTCGGGGGCGTCAGCGGTGTTGCCCTCTGGTTCAGTATGGCTCTTTTAAGTCCGCAGGGAGCGCTTCTCCTTGTTCGCGAATTTTTATTTGCATGGGCAACGGAGTGGGTTTGGTTTGTGGGCGAAATTGTGGCCCTGCTGATTTATTTTTATTCATGGGACAAAATGAGCCGCTCTGATCATATAAAGATAGGCTGGTTCTATTTTATTTTTGCGTGGCTTTCACTTTTTACTATCAACGGTGTGGTCGGCTTTATGCTCACTCCCGGAGAATGGCTGCAAACCCACGATTTCTGGGATGGAATATTCAACCCTACTTTTTGGCCGCAATTGGCTTTCCGTTCTTTTCTATCGGTTATGCTGGCTGGACTTTTCGGTTTTGTAACCGCGGCGTGGCTTAAAGATCCGGTCATTCGTTGTAAGATGGTTCGTCTTTGCAGCATCTGGACTTTGCTCGGGCTTATTCTCTTATTGCCGTGCGGGTATTGGTATATGATGGCTTTGCCACCTGAACAGGCCGAGATGATTTTAAATAAATCTCATCGAGTTGCATATTTCTTGAAGATGTATCAGGTCACCGCTCCGATTATTCTTGTGGGTGGACTGATCATGGCAATCTGTATGCCTCGCAAAATAAAGTTCCCGTCAGCTTTGATTTTACTTTTGATCGCACTGGTTTTTTACGGCTCATTTGAATTTATCCGCGAAGCCGGAAGAAAGCCTTATGTGTTGTGGGGAGTTGTATATTCCAACTCGGTTATGGTTGATAAAGCCGCTGAGATGGAAGGCAAATCCCTCTTGCAGGAAGCTAAATGGGTGCCGGATAATTTAAGAAAAATTACTGATGAGAATAAACTTAAGGCCGGAGCATGGCTGTATCAGATGGAATGTGTCTCGTGTCATGCCATTAACGGACCTATGAATGATATTGTGCCTAGAACTGTTAAGTACAGCGCTGCCGGACTGGATGCGTTTATTTCAGGAATGGGTAAGCTCAGTAAATATATGTCTCCTTTCTTAGGTGACGAAACCGAGCGAATGGCTCTTGCCGAATACATCGATAGCCTCAGTCCGCAGGTTAAAACCGTGCTTGCAGAGGTGAAAGAAACAAAGGTTGAACCTGCTCCGTTCGTAGCGGATCAGGAGTATGTTTTAATGGCATGGTCTCTGGAAGGATTGCGTCTGATTGTAGAAAGTGAAGGGCGGGTTTCGGTTTCCGAAAGTGGAAGCAAGGTACGCGCACAATTGCTTCTGCGTGGCGATCCTCCTGAAGTTGTAACCGATGATGTGAAGATAATCTGTGAGCTTAAAAATGTTCATCAGCCTTATAAAATGAAGGCTAAAGACGGATTCTTTGAGTCTCCTCCAATAAATGTGCTTCCATATTCGGATGACGGATATCAGCCGTTGCCGCTGGTGGAAGTCAGCGCGGTTGATGATGCCGGAGAGATACTTGCAACTACAACGATTGTTCTTCCGGTTTCAACACGGGCTAGTTGCAATAATTGTCATGGCGGAGACTGGGCTGTTAAAGGTCAGGGGGGGCTTGCCGCGCAAACTGCGGATGATTTCCTGAAAATTCATGACCGTGATAATTATACTGATTTTACCGCTCGAGTTAAGTTGGGCGATACGATTGACTGCTTAAGCTGTCACGACGGCGACACTCAGCTTGATTTGTCGACCGCACTGCACGGTTTCCACGCAGTTTACCTTTCCGGTAAAGAGAATGAAGCCTGCACCATGTGTCATTCGCAGGAGAGTTTGCGTGGATTGCATCGTACAGTGGGGATGGAATGTGTGAATTGTCATGGCGTGATGGAAAATCATGCTCTGGCATTGCTTAAGGCGGAAGAAGATAAACTCGTTGCAAAAGATTTAATTGGTCTGCTGATGCCTGTTGATATGGAGATGGAAGAGATTAATCCGCGCATGCCTTGGACGCAGGAGCCGGACTGTCTCACCTGTCATGTGGACTTTGCCGGGCCTGACACTGATTCTGCTTTCAACGTCTGGAACGAGGATAAGTCTGAATTGTTCCGTAATCGCAAGGATGAAATGGACGCGGTTATGTGCGCAGCGTGTCACAATGCACCGCATGCCGTCTTCCCTGCTGTTGATGAACGCGACAATCTGCGCGCGCTTCAGTATATGGGGGAAGCAAAGCCGATAGGCTCAGGCAGAACCTGCACCGTCTGCCATGAAAATGATATGGACTATGCTGCACATCATCCCGGAATGGGGCTTGAATAGCAAAATCATATTCATAATAAATTAGGCAAAAAAAAGCCCGTCCAAGTAACCTTGGACGGGCTTTTTTAAATGTCTGAATATTTACTAAGCACGTCTCAAAAGAGGCTTGCCGTTGTTTGAAGATTTGTTAACTGAGCTCATTACTCGATCAGAGTCATCACCGGGAACGGAGAAAGTGGACTGCTGACCGTTAATCTTAACATGCTGAATGCGGACAGGATTGATTTTGGATCTGAGGCAGATCATATCAACCAGTTTGCGAGGAGTCATGCCGTGGGCGCGACCAACACAAGCTGTGAATCTAACTCTACCGCGAGCGCTGCCGCTAGCGCCATTGCGTCCGCCTTCGTCAATTCTGCGGTAAGTTTTTTTGTCCAGAACGTTACCCTGTGAATGTTTGAGAAGCGCTGCGATTATTTCGACAGCTTCGCTTGATTCGAGCAGTTCACTTGCAAGCGGCAGGTAGGACAAGTGCTTGCCGTTGGTGACGATGTCGTGGAGCTCAGCACCCATGTGTGCTTTTTTTGCTTCGATGACCTGGTCAATAGTAGGCAGAGCTTTCTTTTCTATTTTTGCGCCGGTAACTTTGGAGATATATCTGAGTTTGCCGAATTCATGCGGGTTGATCAAAGTAACAGCGATACCGCTTTTACCTGCACGGCCGGTGCGGCCGATACGATGAACGTAACTCTGCGGGTCCTGTGGAAGAGCAAAGTTGACAACATGAGTCAGGTCAGGAACGTCAATGCCTCGTGCTGCAACGTCAGTGGCAACAAGAATTTTACATTTACGGTTTCTGAATTTACGGAGAATTTCTTCACGGCGAGACTGTGAAAGGTCACCATGAATTGGTTCAGCTGGATATTTTCTTTCATTGAGAGCAGCAGCTACGCGGTCAGCGTCTGCACGTGTTCTACAAAAAACCAGTCCGAAAAAGTCGTTCTGGGAATCGATAACACGGCAAAGAGCTTCCAGACGGTCGCGTTCAGGCATTTCGTGGTAAACCTGTTCGGTGAGAGGAATCTCATTTTTTTCAGGTTTAACAGAAACGACATCATAATCACCCATGAATTTACGGGCAATACGCATAACAGCCTGAGGCATGGTTGCGGAGAAAAGCAGTGTGCGGTGTTTGCCACTGGCGTTTTCCATGATTTCGCTTACGTCTTCAAGAAAGCCCATGTTACACATTTCATCTGCTTCATCCAAAACAAAGAAGGAAATGTCTGCAAGTTTTAAAGTTTTTCTTTTGATGTGATCGAGAACACGTCCGGGAGTACCGACAACTATGTCAGCGCCGCTCTTGAGAGCTCTAAGCTGAGGAAGCATAGCCTGTCCGCCGTAAACAGTCGCAATGCGAACTCTTCTATTTCCGCGGAATGAGCTGATTTCGTCAGCAACCTGCATAGCAAGTTCACGTGTAGGAGTCAGGACGATTGCTTGAACATGTCCAGCGCCTTCACGAACGTTTTCAAGGATAGGCAGACCGAATGCAGCGGTTTTACCTGTTCCGGTCTGAGCCTGACCAACGATATCTTTTTCACCGGAAAGGAGCATAGGAATTGTCTGTGCTTGAATAGGAGTTGGTTCGGTGAAACCTTTTTTTGAAAGTGCGTCGATAATTGCGTCTGAAAGGCCGAGATTTCTAAATTTTTCCATATTGTTTATTTTCTTTTATGTATGTTGAAGTGGTTGATTATATAAGTTGAGTAATGAAAACAGGGCAATAAACATCATAAAGGGGCCATTTAATAAATAGTCCCATGTTTAATTCCCGTTATTCAGCTAATCCGGATTTTTTATAAACCATCAGTCGGTTATCTAAAACTTTTGCATAAGCAAAAATAATAAAAACACGATCAACTCTTCGTGATCGAAGGTTCCGGGTCGGCGGAAATTGCGGGGTGCAAACAAAAGAAAAGCCCACCCCAAGAAAATATGGGGAAGTCTTTCTACCGTAATTAATGTCCGGTAATTGAGGGGACCGTCCGGTTATCGCGATCTACAAACAGCAAGCGGGTAGCAAGCCAGTCAAAGGCAGATCGTACTTATCCTTAGAACAGCCAAGCGGGGTGCTTAGCGTTATGGTCCCTGTAATTTAAAAGGAGTTCTAAGGTCTATCGTCTATTAGGTAGGACGGAGTACGAAACAGGTACACTGCCCTTGCATGATTCGATTCTGAAAAACACAGAATCAACACAACCGGATTTGGACGGACGATGACCCTTTAAGCATTAAATTAAAAGTGGGTCAAGTTTTTTCTTTTGATAAAAAATTAAAATGAAATTCATTTAACTTATGAATTAGCTCTTAATTTTTAAATTTAATCGAACTCGCAAAGAATATCTTCAAATATTTCTCTACCAATATAGTTCCTCTCTGAAGTATGTAGAAAAGTATAACCATGAATCATATAAATTAAGTCTTTTATAGTTGAAGCCATTTCTCTTTTTTTCAATCATTGCTAATAAATTGTAATTAGGTATCGTATTGAAAAAATGGAGGAAATTGCTTTGAAAAAAAGACTTGTAAGTTTACTGTGTGCCTTGTTTATTCTATCCATCTGTAGCATTTCTTATGCATCTGATGGTCATGAACTCCCTTGGGGAAAAGACTTTTCAACATTCAAGAATTTGACCTTCTCGCACGAAAGCAATGATATTAAATACTATGTAGTGAAAGGCGAAAAGGTTTGTGAAGTCACTAAGGTTGCTGCTGCTAAGGCTACTTATGCTTTCAAAGGTGGAAAGTTGTATGCCCGAATAGTAAATATCTTTGATTCTTCCGATCTTGATAAGCTTTACAAGCATTTTAGTGAGAGTTTCGGCAAATCAAAAGTTTCCATTCAAGATGGCTGGACTGTCAACAAGTGGACTAAAGGTGATGTTAAAATCAAGCTGAAAGAAGATATTGAAGGAACAGTACATAAGCTCACAATGTATTATATGCCTCTTGCCGACTAATTTACTTTTTTAATAAAAGCACAAAAAAGCCGCAACATCAGTTGCGGCTTTTTTTATGAAAGATGGTGCCGAAGAGAAGTGAGCGAGAGCCTATGTATGTAGTTCTTCCATTATTGTTTGAACAGGAAAACGATGATCGTAAGCTAGGTTGAACATATAGCTGTAAATCAAAAAGAAAAGAGCTATACCTGCATCGAAGATCAAAGCCTGCAAGGCTCCCATTTGGAACCAGTACATAAAAAATGGGACCATAAGACCAATAAGTCCCACTTCAAAGAAAAGAGCATGACAGATACGCATATGGGCAGGACGAGGCATGAGAGGTTTCTTCATTTTGATTAATATTTTATCGAAGCCTAAATTGTATATATAATTCCAACTCATGGCGATTATGCTTACGATAATAGACATGGCTCCTATTTCATGAGGGGGGCGGCCTGTGATAATTGAAGTGCCGGGGATGACAATAATTAGGGCTATTCCTTCAAATAATATGGTGTGGCGGATACGTTCAGAGATAGTTCGCATGTTAATTCCTTCTAATGTGTAAAAAATTTAAGCTATGCAGGTAAATTTGTTATTGGCTCACGCTTGGAGGCAATAATATATCTAGCAATTCGTGGGCATACTTCAGGGTTATAATCTTTTGGTCTTGAATATCTTGTTGATTAACCTGTTCCAAAATCCACGTAGTGTGAAATGGAATATGAAAGGCGTGTGATCCTATGTTTATCACGGGGAGAATGTCGGACTTGATTGAATTTCCGACCATGAGAAACTGATCGTGCGCTATGTCGTGTTTTGTGAGCAGTTTTTCATAAAGAGTTTCGTTTTTTTCACTCACTATTTCCACGTACTGGAAATAGTTTGATAATCCTGACTGATGGAGTTTGCGTTCTTGTTCAATTAAGTCACCTTTTGTTATAAGCATGAGTTTGAAATGGCTGTGTAGTTGCTGCAAGGTGTTCTCTACGCCGTGAAGCAGTTTGACGGGGTGGGTTTGCATTTCTTTGCCCATGTCTATGATATTTTTAAGAGTGTCTCCATCGATTTGACCTTGGGAAACTTCTAGGGCCGTTTCCATCATTGAAATAGTAAATCCCTTGATTCCATATCCAAATATTTGCAAATTGCGGCTTTGAATTTCTTCAAGTTGCTTGCCAACGGCCTCGGGATTCCTGTAGTTTGACAGCATCGCGCACAGCTTGGTTGTTGTCTTGTGGAAAAAGGGTTCATTTACCCACAGAGTGTCGTCCGCATCGAATGCAATAACATTGATTTTTGGTTTATACATTATTTCTCCAGTTGTTTTGGCTGAAGGAATACATAAAAGTATTTTGCGTTAAAAGGACATTTGTCCTGAGGGTGTTCATATGGAAGCATTGCATAATAAATTAGCTTTGGATTTGCTGGAAGCTTATGAGGCAAGGTCTCCGTCCTTGGCACACCAAGGCCTTGAGGTTTTCTTGCAGGCAGGAGAAAATGTAATTTTACAAGGTTCTGCGCCGAAAAAAGTTTTTATTGTATTGGAGGGGACTGTCAAAATTTTTCATAGTACGTTGAAAAGTAACGATTATCTTATTGCCATAGAAGGCCCGGGCGAGATATTGGGAGAGGTCGAGATTTTGACAGGAGAATTGTATAGTTGTTCTGTGGAAGCTATTGAAAATGTTCGGATGGCTGCACTTACGAAAGAGGATTATCTGCAGTGGTTGGAAGACGACCACGATTTCACTTTGTTGATAAACAAAATAGTTTGTGATCGGCTGCAAAAAATCACTAAACGTGCGGCAATCCATTTATCATATCCTTTGGAGTATTCGGTGTTGAAGCTCCTAAAATTGTTGTCAAATGATAGCAATTCTAGAGTATTGTTTGTCTCCAAAGGAGAAATCGCTGATTACTTGGGAACAAGCTTCAGAAGCGTTAGCAGGGTCTTATCCATCCTGTATGAACGGAAAATTCTTAAAAGTGGAAACGGGACAATAGAGATAGTATCAATAGACACATTGAATCTCGTTTTGTCAGCTTACGAAGAATAAAAGAGCGAAAATAAAGTATTTGCTGTTTGGTCTCTAACTGTTTGTGGCTATCTTGTCGGTTTTATATTGTTTCACGCCGAAAAGAAAAAAGGGTTACAGCTATTAAGCTGTAACCCTTTTTTCTTGAAAGATGGTGCCGAAGAGAAGATTCGAACTTCCACGGAGTAACTCCACTAGACCCTGAACCTAGCGTGTCTACCAATTCCACCACTTCGGCACGACGGTGGATATAGATTGAAGTTACGGTGAATGCAAGTGTTTTTTGCTCGGTGCATATTAATAAAAAAGTCCAAGACTACACATTATTATATGGTGTAATCTTGGACTTAGTTTTTATCTTATTTTCTGAAATCGATAGGGATGTAATTCCTCTGTGTCTGCCCGGTGTAAATCTGTCTTGGGCGGTTGATCCTTGTGGTTGGATTTTCGAAATCCTCATACCAGTGAGCAATCCAGCCGGGCAGTCTGCCTATGGCGAACATTACAGTGAACATTGCAACCGGAATACCCAGTGCCCGCAAAATTATTCCAGAGTAGAAGTCTACATTTGGATACAGTTTGCGTTCGGTGAAGTAATCATCCGCAATTGCTTTTTCTTCAAGTTCCAGCGCGATATCCAGAAGCTGGTCGTTGAAACCGTTCTGGAGCAGATTGTCCGCAGCTCTTTTAAGGATCCGTGCGCGGGGGTCAAAGCTCTTGTAAATACGGTGACCGAATCCCATTAGTCGGCATTCTTTCTTTTTTACTTTTTCCAGATATTCATCAATGGTGATGTCACCGTCTTTGATCTGCTCAAGCATTTCGATAACCGCAGCGTTTGCTCCGCCGTGTAGTTTTCCCCACAAAGCGCAGATTCCGGCTGATACGGATGCAAAAATATTTGCCTGAGTAGATCCGACCATGCGTACTGTGGAAGTGGAGCAGTTTTGCTCATGGTCGGCATGGAGCATGAACACCAATGAAAGCGCTTTTACTGCTTCAATCGGTGGATCATAATGTTTGTTTGGAATGGAAAACATCATGTGCAGAAAGTTATGGCAGTAGCTGAGATCGGGGTTGGGGTACATGAAAGGTCTGCCGATGGATTTTCTGTATGAAAATGCGGCAATGGTTCTGACCTTGGATATCATTTTACCCACAGCAAGGAAAAATTCAGACTTATTATGGATGTCGTAAAGGTCTGTATGATAACTACCCAGCGCATTGATTACTGCGGAAAGAATAGCCATAGGTTGACTCTTGTGTGAAGGGAAGCCGTTGAAATGATGCAGCAGATCTTCGTGAATCAGTTCTTCGGCGCAAAGCAGCGCTCTGAATCTGGCAAGATCTTCTTTCAGAGGCAGTTCTCCGAAAATCAAAAGCCATGCTGTTTCAATGAAATTTCCGTGTTCAGCCAGTTCCTCGATGGGATAGCCTCTGTAATGCAGAATGCCGTTTTCGCCATCAACAAATGTGATGTTACTTTTGCAGGAACCGGTATTTCCGAAACCGGGGTCGAAGGTGATTAATCCGCTTTGTGATCGCAGATTAGAAATGTCCAGACCAACTTCGCCTTCTGATCCTGTGATGATAGGTAATTCATATTCTTTACCTTTGTAATTAAGAGTAGCTTTTTCTTCATTGCTCATTGGTGGGGTCTCCTGAAAAGAACTGAATTTTACTTGATGCCGGGGTATTGCGGTGTCCGGTTTCAGGGGGTTTTGTGAACCTTGAAAAAATCCGGATGGCTGAGCGGGCAATCTTGTTGCTTTGTCACTGGGATCAAGTCAGCTGCGGCTTGATTAATGTCACCAGTGTATAAGTTATACGGCTGAAAAAGCGGGGTTGAAGGCTGGTGCTTCCTCCCCTGATGTTCCAAGACCACTACGTAATTTGTCAGAAAATGTCCAGTCTTAACAACTCTTGCCTTCTCTTCTGGAAAGAGTGAGCCCGGCTGAATAATTAATATAAATAAGGTTGATTAAACATCAATTATTCGTAAATTCGGTACTCGATGCCATGTTTACGAATCCGGTTATGAATGGTTCCACGACTAACTTTCAGGATGCGGGCCGCTTCGCTTTTGTTTCCTGAAGATTTATTAAGTGCATATATAAGTTGATCTTTTTCGTTTAAATCGCTTGGCAGTGTATCCTCTATGACCATCTGTTGAATTTCAGGGAAGATACAATTTTTTTTTGAAAATGCACCGATTTGTGGCGGTAGATGTTCGGGCTGCATAGGGCCAGCTTCTTTTACCACTGCGGCATATTCCAATGCACTTTTCAGTTCACGCACATTTCCGGGCCAGTCGTATTCAACAAGCTTCCGCATTGTTTCCGGCGTGGGGTATTCCGTCTTATCCAGATTCGGATTAATATTAATGAAATGCTCAACCAGCAGGTGAAGATCTTCTTTCCGATCTCGTAAAGGAGGCAGGTGTACTGGGATTACGTTGATGCGGAAAAAGAAGTCTTCGCGGAATTTTTTATTCAGCACCAGTTCCTGTAAATTCTGATTGGTTGCGGTTATGAGTCTGGCGTTCATGGAAAGTGACAGGCTGTCGCCCACTCTTTCGAAGGAGCGTGTTTCAAGCACTCGTAGCAATTTGACCTGAATAGGGAGTGGCACATCTCCTATTTCGTCCAGAAAAATATCCCCGTCTCCTGCTTCTTCAAATCTTCCGGCTCTGTGTCTGTAAGCTCCGGTGAACGCTCCCTTTACATGTCCGAACAGTTCACTCTCAAGTAATGCGTCGTTAAGAGCCGCACAATTGAGCTGAACAAAAGGTTTATCGCTTCTCGGGCTGAGTTCATGGATGGCCTGTGCGGCAAGTTCTTTTCCCGTTCCTGATTCTCCGAAAATTATTACAGGAGCATCTGATTGTGCAGCTTTTTTGATGAGTGCATATACTTTCTGCATGGCCGAGGATTTGCCGACAAAACCGCAAAAGCGTTCATCTTCATGATGCAATTTAAGTGAAAGTTCCTGTATTTTAAGTTCCTTGCGATCCAATTCAGAAATGTCAGTAAGTGTTTCAACCGCGCCTATAATTTCTCCGTTTTCATTTTCAAGCAGTGAAGCACTTTTAAGAACATGAAGATATGAACCGTTCTTGCTGATAAAGTGGCAGTTCTTGCGATTTTCTTTGCGGGTATTGAATAATTTACACCAATGCTGTTTGCCGAGTTTTCTTGAACGTTCGCAATCATCACAGCCAAGCACTGAACATGGTTTATCGAGTAATTCTTCTCGCTCAAATCCGGTCATTCTTAGCAATGCGTCATTAACCAGCATGATAGTTCCGTCCGGCCGGATAAGAAAAAGGCCTTCGTTCATAGTGTCAATCACTTTACGAAGGTATAAATTAATTTCCTGATCTTTCATGCTTTTTAGTCTTCCCGTTTACTTTAATGCCACGATTATGTGTGGCTGTTTTACACGTGTCCAATTGTGTTCAATTTGTCAGTGTATATGTATATATTTGAACATATGTTTAAGCATATGTCTAATTTGATAGTTTCCCTTGTGAAGCCTGTTTTTAAGGGAAAAAGCAAAAGTTGGCCTTTTTACAATGTTTTGTGGTACTTATTTATAAAATACACTTTTCGGGCACGAATTCTGCTTTGTTTACATAAAAAACAGGCTGCAAATCCATAAATGTTGGTATTTAAATCTGAATCTTAATCTGAATGTGGAGCTAGGAAAAATATATATGACAGTAAAAAACAAAGGCATATCAAGACGCAATTTTTTAAAAGGGCTTGGTGCCGGAAGTGCTGCTATGCTTCTGCCATCAGCTTTGCCTGCTGTCGCGTCTTCTTCGGAAACAGAAGAAATTGCGACTTTGCTTGATATTTCAAAATGCATCGGTTGTGGTGAATGCGTAAGAGGATGCTCTGAGGTTAACGAATCTAAATATCCTGAACCGAAAAAGCCTTTCCCGGTAATGTATCCGACATCTCGTGTTGAGGTTGAAGACTGGTCGGATAAACGGGATGTGGATGATCGGCTGACACCGTATAACTGGCTTTTCATTCAGAGTGCGGAAGTTGAGTACAACGGTACTCTTCATGAAATTAATATTCCGCGCCGTTGTCTGCATTGTCAAAATCCACCTTGCGCGAATCTTTGTCCGTGGGGTGCGGCTGCTAAGCAGAAGAACGGCATCACAAGGATTTTTGATAATGTCTGTCTGGGCGGCGCTAAGTGCCGGACGGTATGTCCTTGGCATATTCCGCAGCGTCAAACCGGAGTTGGACTGTACATGCGATTGCTTCCGAAGTTCGGAGGTAATGGCGTTATGTATAAGTGCGATCGTTGTTACAATCGCATTGCTGAAGGTCAGCAACCGGCCTGTATAGAAGTTTGTCCTGAAAATGTTCAGACCATAGGTCCGCGCAGTGAAATTTTAGCCAAGGCGCATGAACTTGCAGATAAAAACGGCTGGTTCATTTACGGTGAAGAAGAAAACGGCGGAACCAATACAATTTATGTATCCCCTGTTCCTTTTGATCTTTTGAACCGAGCAATTGATAAGGGGGCTGGAAAGCCCGGTTTGCAGCCGGTCGCCGATTCGATGGCCGATGAGGAAACTCTTGCAACTGCGGTTGCTATTGCTCCGTTAGCCGGTATTGCCGCTGGAATTATCAAGGCCGGACATTATCTGTCCTCCTCCGCAAAGGGGAAGAACAATGAGTAATATCATCTTCGCCCGTTTATTTAAAATAACAGTATTTTTCATAGCTCTTACCGGAGCTGCCCAGATGCCTGTTTTTAAAAGATACTACATCTCGGATATTCCCGGTCTGGGATGGCTTGCCGATTTTTATCTAACTAATAAAATTCATTACGCACTAGGCGCAGTGTTAATCTTTATGGTCATGTATCTGGCGACTGAGTATATTTTGAGCAAAAGGAATACATTGCAGTTATCGCGTTGCGGTGTCGTGCGTGCTTCTCTTTTTGCTGCCGTAATTTTTACGGGTGTTTTCCGTGTAATTAAGAATCTTCCGTATGTAACGATGGACCCGTTAACGGTTATGATGATTGATTGGACACATTTAAGTTTTGCGATTCTTCTCGGAATTACTGCGTTGACAGCCCTTATTCGGGGGCGTTCTTCATATTTTGAAGAGGGTAGAGTGGAGAGAAAGTTATGACTTCAAGACAGGAATCTTTCTTAGTTGTGTGTATGTGGAGGGTTCAGTGTGTAATCTATGATAGACTTTGCCTGTTTCGCACTATAATTATTTATAGATGATTAAAATTCCATATATAAAAGGGCAGAGCCCTCGGGTGCTGCTTATCACTCAAGATTATTTCATTGTTCCTGAACTTGCTAGGGGGTTGAGGTCTCTTGGAATTTCCTTTGCTTCAG
Organism: Maridesulfovibrio ferrireducens; assembly: GCF_016342405.1. Classification (NCBI taxonomy): domain Bacteria; kingdom Pseudomonadati; phylum Thermodesulfobacteriota; class Desulfovibrionia; order Desulfovibrionales; family Desulfovibrionaceae; genus Maridesulfovibrio; species Maridesulfovibrio ferrireducens. The sequence continues at coordinate 324,378 of NZ_JAEINN010000001.1, forward strand.
TAGATTTTCAACAGAGTCCTTCTTTTCTTAAAGAGCTGTTTGATAAGGTTGCGGTTTTCAAACCTCATTTTATATTATCGGTTAATCATGCCGGACTGGACGGAGAAGGGCAGGTTCTGGAATTGTTAAAACGTTGCGGGGTGCCTTTTGCAAGCTGGTTTGTGGATCGGCAGGAAACGTATTTGAAATCATCTGTTGATCCTAATTCTTTACTTGCTGTTTTTAGTTGGGATCCAGAGGCCATTTCGTTTTTGAGTAAGCGAAATGTCCCTTATGCTCAGTATCTCCCTCTTGGAACTGATACTTCTATTTTTTATCCAGTCAGGGCAGATCATGATTTCGCGTATCCAGTCTCTTTCGTAGGATCTTCGTGGACATCTAAGATAGTTGATGTGTTGCGTGCCGGAGATTTTCCTGCTGTTTTGCTACGGAAATATAAAACTTTGGCAGATTGTTGGAGGCAGATTTTTCAATTAGTATAAATGAGCTGCTTGACCATGCAGGGAATGAAGTTTTTGAAACGTGTAAGAGTTTACCTCCAGACAAGCAGGAGATGTTTTTTCGTCTTATACAACTGCAAGCCACAAGGTTAAGGCGCATCAAGGTTGTGTCGGGGTTACTGGAGTTTAATCCTGCGATTGTGGGGGATGCTTATTGGGCTAAAGTTTTATCTAAGAAGAGGATGGATTTTACATGGTGGAATCATCTTAAATATGAAGAGGAATTACCTGCTTTTTACAGGCAGTCTAAGTTGAACTTTAATACAGTCAGCCTCCAGTCTGCGGCTTCCTTAAATCAACGTATTTTCGATGTGCCTGCTTGCGGTGCTTTTTTGTTAACCGAATATAACTCTGCACTGGAAAATCTTTTTGAACCAGGTAGAGAGGTTGTGTGCTATAACGATACTGATAGTGTTTCAGAAATTGTATCGAAATGGCTTATAGATGAGAAGGGGCGTAAAAAAATAATCTGCGCCGGAATGAAAAGAATTTTCGCCCATCATACTTATCAGCATAGAATTGTAGAAATTATTTCAAAGATGAACATGTTTTTTTATCAGTAAGCATTAATGTTATGACCAGATATTAATTAAATTTTTTTCATACGTAACCATGGACACATTTAAGTTTTGCGATTCTTCTCGGAATTACTGCGTTGACAGCCTCTATTCGGGGGCGTTCATCATACTTTGAAGATGGTAAGTTTTTTTAACTTACCGGGGCTTACAAAAGATGGAGGGTAGTAATGAGATTCATAAGGAGATCAGTCTTCGCACTGGTAGCAGTTGTTTTTTTGTGCGGTCCAGCTTTTGGCGTCGGTGACGATGCTCCGGGCATAGAAATGGCTCGTCAGGCGACAAAGGGTAAAGAACTTTGGATTACTGCGGATCATTCCAAGTTTGATGCTCTTAAGCAGCCTTTTAAAAGCGGTCCTGAAGTTACAAAGGCTTGTCTGACCTGTCATACAGAGGCCGGACATCAGTTTCACAAGACTATTCACTGGACATGGCTCGACCCCAAGGCCGAAAAGGAAATGGGTATAGGGAAGGGCGGTCTTGTGCTTAACAACTTCTGTATCAGCATTCAGTCCAATGAACCTCGCTGTACTTCCTGTCATGCCGGATATGGGTGGAAAAATAAGGATTTTGATTTTAAGTCGGAAGAAAAGATCGACTGTCTAGTTTGTCATGAGCAGACCGGAACTTATAAGAAGTTTCCAGCTGGAGCGGGTAATCCTGCCCCTGCGCCGGGGATGTTGTTTAAGGGAAACGGTAAATTTTATAAGTCACCCGAATGGAACAAGGTGGCTCAATCTGTCAGTCGCCCGACCCGTGCAAATTGCGGAACGTGTCATTTCTACGGTGGCGGTGGTGACGGTGTAAAGCATGGTGATCTTGATTCATCCATGCGTATGCCGAGCAAGAATCTTGATGTTCACATGAGCACTGAGGGGCAGAATTTTGAATGTTCCCGTTGTCATACAACTGTGAAGCATCAGATTGCGGGCCGTATTTATTCAAATCCGGCGGCTGTAGATCGTAAGTCTCTGCTCGAAGATGACCTTGGTGCAAAGATCATGTGTGAGTCCTGCCATAGCGCAACTCCGCATAAGTCCGAGATTGGTATGAAGCTTAATGATCATACTGACAAAGTAGCTTGTCAGAGCTGTCATATACCGACTTTTGCACGAGAACTCCCAACCAAAATGTGGTGGGACTGGTCGCAGGCCGGTAAGATGAAGGACGGCAAGCCTTATGTGGTCAAGGGTGAGTGGGGCAAGCCTACGTATATGAGCAAGAAAGGTGACATGCGCTGGGAAAAGAATGTTATTCCTGAATATTACTGGTTTAACGGCACAATAGAATCCATTACCGCCAAGACTATTATTGATCCCGGAGCACCTGTAAAGGTCAGCAGACCTATCGGAAGCAGTAAGGATCATAAGTCGCGCATTATGCCTTTCAAAGTGCATCGCGGAAAGACTCCTTACGACGTGGTTAATAAGAATATGGTAATTCCCCATTTGTTCGGTAAGGACAAGGCCGCATATTGGAAGGGATATGACTGGACCAAGGCAACCGCTGCCGGAATGGCTTATGCGGGCCTTCCTTTTAGCGGAGATGTCGGTTTTGTAGATACTGAATATGTTTATCCTATCACTCACATGGTTGCTCCTAAGGACAACGTACTTGCCTGTGAAGCGTGTCACAGTAAGCAAAGTCGTTTGAGCAGTCTCACTACGTTTTATATGCCGGGACGGGATGCAAGTCGTGTTGTGGATGCGGGCGGCTGGTTCATCGTAATAGCTTCCATTGTGGGAGTTGTTCTGCATGCACTCGGGCGAATCTTCATAAAGGGACGCAAGGAGGACTAGTCATGGCTGCAACACATAATAATATGAAAAAGATATATCTGTATTCACGGTTTGAGCGTTTCTGGCACTGGACTCAGTCCATACTGATCATCATGCTTATGATCACAGGGATGGAAGTTCACGGAGTTTTTAAGCTCTTCGGTTTCGAAAGAGCGGTAGATCTGCATAATACCTTGGGATTAAGCTGGCTGGTACTATTTGTGTTTATCGTTTTCTGGCTGCTCACAACTGGTGAATGGAAGCAGTATATTCCTACTTCCAAGAAGCTGTTTGCGGTGGCAAGATATTACGCAGTAGGTATCTTCAAAGGTGAAGAACATCCTGTTCACAAGAGCGCTGGTGCTAAGCACAATCCATTGCAGAGGCTTGTCTATCTAGGCCTGTCCGCGATTCTTCTTCCTTTGCAGATGGTAACAGGGTTGTTGTACTGGACCTATAACGACTGGGCTGCTTACGGGCTTAATTTTGTAAGCCTGGAAACTATTGCGAATGTGCATATGGGATGCGCCTACGCATTGCTGGCTTTCCTGATTGTGCATATTTATATGACCACAACAGGGCATTCTCTAACTGCTCATATCGGTGCAATGTTCAGCGGCTGGGAAGAAGTGTCGGAAGATTACAAGGTCGAAGACTGGGAAGTTCATGAAAAGAGTTAGAACTATTTAGTTTATGGAAAACAAAAGTCCCGCTGAGTTTTAATTCAGCGGGACTTTTGTTTTTGTCTTTCAGGCAAATCCTACAAGTTCAACTTGCTTTTCAATATGCAGAAAAAATTCAGACCTTCGTCATTTTTCATCCATTCCACTTTGCCAATTTTTATTGGTAGATGTTCCATAAAAAACGGGATCATGGTTGCATTCATTAATTTTTCAAGATTGGCCGGCATCTTGTCAAAGTAGAAGTTGAATTCATGCATCGCGAAGTTTTCATTTTCTTCAAACTCGGCAGAATTGCGTAAAGCAGTAAGTAGTCCTTTTTTCATAATCGGGTTGAATTTAAGGTGTGACAAACGGTCATGAATATCGCTGTCAGTCTGTAAATTGTCGGAATCGAATATGAAGGTCAGGACAAGGTTTTCCCCGTTGTCTTCTTTGAACTTGCCGATGTTCAGCAACCCTTCTCTTACGGCACTGCCTTTGCTGAATCTGTATCTGAACGGAGCAAAGCCGATGACGTTTTCACGGCACTTCTGCTTTATAAGATGTTCTTTGTCTCTGTTCATAAATCCCCTTCGCTTGATTCTCTAGCCGAGGCCCATACCCGGTTTCATTATTTCCCCTGTCAGTGGAGTTTCATAGCCGCCGAGTTCGCTCACAGCTTTTTTAATTTTATCTGACTTAAGAAGGTTGATCAGTGATATGATTCTTCTATCCTGAATATATTTGTCAGGTATTACGAGGTCATATCTTTCATGAGCCAGAGGGACAAAGCCCAGATCAAGAGCTTTGGCAGCAGCGTATATTCCAAGTCCGCAATCGGCGGAACCTGTCAGCACGTTGGCCGCAACGGCCATATGGGTGTATTCCTCTCTATCATATCCCTTGACTAATGTCGGTAAAATATCGGCCTTATCAAGGTGGTAATCAAACAGGATTCTTGTTCCTGCTCCTCTTTGTCTGTTGATGAAGCTCACTTTACCATCTCGTAGACTTTCAATTCCTATGATATTCAGAGGATTTCCTTTGGGAACAATAAATCCTTGATGACGGATAGCCAGATTGATGACGGTTACATCTACACCCGGCAGGTATTTTGTAAGGAACGGAAAATTGAAATCACCGCTTTCAGGATCGAAAAGATGCACTCCGGCGAACAGAGCTACATCTGTTTTGAGAGCCGCCAGTCCGCCCATTGACCCCGCATGAGTAGATACCAGTCGTATGGGAGTGTCGCCGCCCATGAGGATGTCACCCAGCAGGTCAAGAGTATTGTCGTGGCTTCCGACGTGCATGAGGATTGTTTCTAAGGTTTGCTTGCCTGAGAATAGTTCAACTTCAACGGATTCATTGAGTTCAATACCTTCACTTTCTGCCGGAACACGGGTGAATCCTTGCGCTTTGGTAAGGGTGGTTATCATTCCTGCTCCGCGAGCAAGGGGAACTCCTGCATAACCTTCGCCGACTTTTCCAACCGCAAGTCTGACAATTTCTTCCATACCCGGTTTGGAGGGGGTACGTCTGGCAAGCCTGACTTGAACTTTTTCTCTTTCCGGTGTCGGTTTGCCTGAAAGCCATGAAATTATAGGAGTCAGAACATCTTCAAAACAAACAACTGCGCTTACAGGATATCCGGGAGCGCCGACTAGCAGTTTGTTATTGGCAGTTCCGAGCACTGTCGGTTTGCCCGGCATTACTGCGATACCGTGAACGAGCAGGGTGCCGAGTTGAGCGATAGTTTTGCTGGTAAAATCTTTGCTTCCGGCTGAAGACCCTGCACCTATCACTACAATGTGAGAATTTTGCAGAGCAGTTTCAACGGCTTTAGCCAGCAGATCTTCACGGTCACGAACTGGTGATGTGGCCTTAAATTCTACGTCCAACCCCAGAGCCAGAGAACGGAAGACCTGTGAGTTTGATTCAATAACTTCACCCGGTTCCGGTGTAGGGCGGTCTGCGAAGGGAAGAATTTCATCCCCTGTGGGAATAAAGGTCATGCGTATTTTTTCATGGACTTTTATCTCGTAGATTCCGGCGGAAAGCAGCGCTCCGAGATCAAATGCGGAAATAGAATGATTGCGGGGCAGAAGCATTTCGGTTGCGACAATATCTTCACCGATTCTCCGCACATGCTGCCATGGAAATGCCGGAGCCTCTATGCTGACAGAATCACCGTTGTCGACGATATTTTCTATCATTATAACTGCATCCATGCCTTCTGGAAGGGCATTACCCGTGTTGACCGGGATACATGTATTGTTTTTGATCAGATCAAGAGGTTGTCCTTCTCGTGCAGAAAAAGTTGTGTCACTTTTTACAGCGTACCCGTCCATAGCGGCGGAGTGATATGTGGGGGAAGAACAACGGGCATGTACTGCCTCGGAGGTAACTCTGTTCAACGCTTCGTGAACAGGAACACTTTCCGGTTTAACGAGAGTTTCGCGGTCAAGTGCAGCAATGGCGGTAGCTACAGCTTCATGAACAGGAATTGTTTTTAAATATATATTGCGTTTAGACATAATGAGTCTCCGTAAGTGAAGTATACTAAATCAACCAGACCTGAATCTGATTTCCGGCATATAAGCCTTCCGTATCAGCAGGAATGATCATAAGCCCGTCAGCCTTAATCAGAGTTTTAAGAAGTCCTGATTTACCATAAACAGGATGGGCAATAGGAAGCTTCCCTTCTCTGTGTTCCAAGCTGACTCTGACATAATCCTCACGCCCTTGTTTGGAGGGGGTGTTGCGGCCGAGTTCTGCCAAACGAATGGGGCGGTCAAGACATGCAAACGCGTCTTTTTGTCCCATAATATGCCTGATAAACGGCATTACTATTGAAAGCATAACGACCTGAACGGACGTTACCTGACCCGGCAGGCCAAGTACAGGTTTGGAACCTACTTTGCCTAAAATTGTGGGCTTGCCGGGGCTGATTGCGACTCCGTGGGCGAGTATTTTTGACTCCGGCATGGATTCGATGGCTCGAACCGTCAAGTCGCGCATTCCGACCGAGCTTCCGCCTGAGAGGAGAACTATGTCGTTTTCAGCAATAGCCTTCGCAAGGGTGGCTTCGAGTTTTTCAATTTCATCGCGAACTATACCGTAATTTACGGGAATCCCTCCGGCCTTGGATACGAGGCAGCGCAGAGTGTGTGAGTTTACGTCTCGAATAGACCCGGCACGGGACGGTGATTCGATTGCAACAAGCTCATCTCCGGTGGAGATTATGCCGATGCTCGGTTTTTTGTGGACTGAAACAGTGCCGATACCAAGGGCTGCCAGTAAGCCTACATCCTGAAAACGGACGGTATGTCCGGATTCATATATGTTTTCGCCTTTGGCTGTATCTTCACCCTTAAGCATGATGTTTTCGCCGGGAGCAGATGATTTGCGGATTTCAATGGTTCCGGACCCCAGTTCGTGGGTATGTTCAACCATTACTACAGCATCAGCACCGTCCGGCAATGTGCCACCGGTCGGAATGGCTGCGCATTCGCCGGGTTTTAGTGTGAAATTCGGGGCTTCATCAACTCGTAATTCAGCGCAGCATTCGAGGTATGCAGGGTTTCCTTCTGTTGCTCCGAAAGCGTTGCGGGCATTTATAGCATAACCGTCCATGCAGGAGCGGTTTGCGGGTGGAAGGTCTTCAGGCGAAAGAATATTCTCGCCAAGTACAAGGCCGTATGCGTCAGCGATGGAACTTTTTTCAATGCCGGTAGGAGCAAAAGAAAGGAGCAGAGATTCAAATTCTTCTCGGCTTATGATGTTGAAAAAATCATGATGCATTTATTTAGCTACCGGTTTTTAATAGTTATTTTGAGGTCTCCGGGAACATATCCTTTTAACTGGGATAACATTCCTGAAATTCCGGCTGAAAGCATGTCGGCAACAAAGGGATTAAGAGCCAGAGGCATATCGTTGCAGGTAACATCCATTTTGCCGAATGTAGATTTGCAACCATTAAGTGTTGCTTTTCCTGCATTAATATCTGCGGCAAAATCTCTGCAGAATTCTCTTCCGCATGCTCCGCAATTAAGTCCGGGTAACAAAAATCCTTTTTCCATAACAAGCGTAGCCAGCCGTTCAATTTCTTCTGAGCTTGGAGGATTATCATTAGTGCAAGCCGGAATCTGGGCGATCGCAAGTTCGGGAAAAAAATCTTTGTCGTCATCGTCTTCGCGGACAGTGATAATGCGAGGCATCCAGCCGATTTTATTCCCGCCTTCCATAACGATAACATCCGCATCAAGCAGAGGGATAAGATCTTGAAGAGGCTTCTCCTTACTCCATGAGACAAAAGATTGTGAAGGAGAATAAGCCGCCACAGAAGTAGCTATCTGCTTGTACTGTTGTGTGTCGGTTCCTTCTTCTTCGTCAAAGCCGTGATGAGAATGTTTAATCACTCCGACTTTTAACCCTTTATCAGTAAAATATTGAACAAGAGCCAGTCCAAGAGTCGTCTTTCCGCTTTTCTTTTTTCCTACTATTGCAACAGCTTTCATATTAATCTCCAGATTATATTAACCAACTATTTCAGTGCCGATACCTGTCTTGGTGAAAAGCTCAAGCAGGACACAATTTTCAACCCTTCCATCAATTATGTGAGCCTTTTCGACTCCGCCATGAACTGCTTCAATACAGCAGGTAAGCTTAGGAATCATACCGCCCGTGGCAACACCGGAAGAGATGGATTCCGCAGCTTGCCGGCAGGTCATTGATGAAATGAGTTTTTTATCTCTATCCAGCAATCCTGTGACATCTGTGAGCAGGTGGAGCCTTTTGGCATTCATAGCCTTCGCAACGGCTCCGGCAACAGAATCAGCATTGATATTGTAGGTGGACCCTTTGTCATCAACTCCGACAGGTGCAATGACGGGGATGAATCCGTCTCTCTGTAATGAATTGATCAGGGTTGTATTAACTTCAGTCACTTCGCCTACTTTTCCTAGATCAATGATTTCAGGAGCTTTAGCTTCTGATTCAATAACCATTTCTTTTTTTTCGGCTTTAATGAGCATCCCGTCTTTTCCTGAAAGTCCGACAGCTTTTCCGCCGTTAAGGTTGATCAGGTTGACAATCTGTTTGTTCACTTTTCCGACGAGGACCATTTCCACAACATCCATAGTTGCTTCATCGGTTACGCGGTATCCGCTTTTGAAATGACTGTCGATGTTCAGTGCGCTTAACATCTTCTGAATTTGCGGCCCGCCTCCGTGTACAACAACAGGATTTACACCGATATATTTCAGCAAAATTATATTAAGAGCAAAGGCTCGTTTAAGGTTTTCGTCTATCATGGCATTTCCGCCATATTTGATAACAACGGTTTCCCCGAAAAACTCTTTAATGTATGGTAGTGATTCAATTAGAAGTTTTGCTCTCATTATATCTCTTTCCATGATCTTAACTCTCCTTAATATCTAACTTAGAACCTGTAATTTATATGTGAATACTTCTTTAAGTTGTGCAGTAAAATTAAATAACTGAATCTACAAAACTTGTATAATTTAAAAAAGTGCCGAGGGAAACCCTGTCTTTCTTGAGTTAGAAATTGAACAAGTGAATTTTTGATTGATTTACTTTTTAAATATTAACTTTTGATTTAATATAGTAAGCCCGGTGGCTCTCAAAGTACAAGAGTTATAATTTGTAGTGACTTGTTTATAAAGGTAAAAAATGACATCTTCAGCACTTACATTAATAACGCTGGGTCTTTTGTTTTTACTAGGTCTTGTTGCCGAGTTTATCGGCCGGACTACACTTGTCCCCAGAGTTTCAATTCTTATTATTTTTGGATTTTGTATCGGCCCGTCCGGGTTTAATGTGCTTCCCGAGGAAGCAAGCCAATGGCTGCCTATTGTTTCGGATATGGCACTTGTTCTTATCGGGGTTGTTTTGGGAAGTTCCTTAAAATGGTCTGCCCTTAAAAATTCTGGACGGTTGGTTCTGGGCATTGTTTTTTTCGTTGTGATAATTACACTTTTAATTATGAGTGTCGGTATTTGGGTAGCAGGATTTTCAATACAGCTAGCTATTATTTATGCCGGGATTGCTCTTGCAACCGCTCCTGCTACGACTCTCGATGTTATTCATGAATCCAAGGCTCATGGTTCTTTTACGGATAATCTTCTTAAAATTGTAGCGACATCTGATGCTGTAGGTTTGATAGTTTTCAGCATAATGGTCGCGATAGCACAAATGATGATAAATAGTGGCGGCGGTTTAGACATTATTTTTGTTGGTGGACGCGACATTTTTCTTGCTGTGCTTGTGGGAATTTTACTTGGACTTCCTATGAGCTACCTCGCAGGGCGGGTTAAATCCGGGGAACCGACACTTCTTGAGGTTCTGGGATTGGTTTTTATTTGCGGAGGATTTTCTTTGTGGCTCGATGTTTCGTTTCTTTTAGCGGCAATGACCATGGGGGTTGTCGTCGCAAACATGGCTAGACATCATAACTGCCCTCTCTGCGCTATCGAAACAATAAAAACTATTAAGTGGCCGATTCTTGCATTGTTTTTTATTTTTGCAGGAGTCAGCATTGAACTTGAAGATGTTTCAAAGAATGCTCTGCTTATAATTTTATACATCGTTTTCAGGATTGCCGGGCGTCTTATCGGTTCTATGGCGGGCGCGAAGGTGGTGGGTATTGATAAATCTTACGGTCAGTGGATGGGAATGGCTTTGATGCCGCAAGCCGGGATAGCACTGGGAATGGCTTTAACCGCTGCTCATCGATTTCCAGAATTGGGATCAATTGTAACTGTGATCGCTACGGCCACCGTTTTCTTTGAAATTGTAGGCCCTGTATTTACTCGTATAGCTTTGCACAGGATGGGAGATGCTTCGTGAAATTAAAAAATGTTATAATTCTTTAAAATCGTGTACTTTATTACTGTGTTTTCAAATTAAGAATAAGGTAAAAAATGGATTCTCCAGCTCTTTCATTAATCACGTTGGGCCTTTTGTTTCTTGTGGGTCTTGTTGCTGATTTTATCGGGCAGAGAACTCCCTTGCCCCGTGTGTCAGCTCTTTTGGTTTTCGGGTTTTGCATAGGGCCTTCCGGGTTTGACGTGTTACCGGTAACAACGAATCACTGGATGCCCCTTGTGTCTGATATGGCGCTGGCAATGATCGGATTTCTATTGGGCAATTCTTTAAAGTTTTCAGAAATAAAAGAATCAGGCCGAGCTGTTGTCTCTATTTCAATTGCCGTTGTGGTGATAACCGCTGTGATGGTGAGCTTCGGTCTATGGATGGTAGGCATCCCTTTGCAGCTTGCACTTCTTTATGGAGGACTCGCCCCCGCAACAGATCCTGCTTCCACGGCGGATGTTATAAATGAATCAAAGGCAAAAGGTCGTTTTACAAAGACTCTTTTAGGAATAACTGCAATAGATGATGCATGGGGGTTGATTCTGTTCAGCTTTATGCTTGCCGCAGCACAGATGATAATGCTTGGCGGTGGAAGTATGAATATTCTTATGACAGGCGGTCGGGATCTCTTCCTTGCGATACTTGTGGGAGTTGCTCTGGGAGTGCCTATGAGTTTTCTTACCGGGCGTATCCAGCGGGGAGAGCCCACTCTAGTTGAAGCTCTCGGGATGGTTTTTATATGCAGTGGTGTTGCATTATGGCTTGATGTGTCGTTTCTGCTTTCTTCCATGACAATGGGAGCTGTTGTTGCAAATCTTGCCAAACATCATACCCGTCCATTTTCAGCCATCGAAGGGGTGGAATGGCCCGTTATAGTTTTGTTTTTTATTTTTGCAGGAGTCAGTATTGAGCTTAAGGATATTTCGGTTAACGCATTAGTGATCGTAGCTTATATCTTTTTGCGCATAGTAAGTCGTATAATAGGGGTGATACTTGGAGCAGGGGTCGCGGGGGAAGGAAAAACTTTCGGCAAGTGGATGGGATTGGCGCTTATGCCACAGGCCGGAGTGGCTCTGGGTATGGCTCTTGCCGCAGCTCACAGGTTCTCGCAGTTTGAATCAATTGTCACAGTTGTAGCTACGGCAACAGTCTTTTTTGAGATTGCCGGTCCTATCTGTACTCGTATTGCTCTTAATAAAGTAGGCGATATCCCGGAGAGCGGGCATAGGCATATTTAGACTTCTAATTACATAATTTTTAACATATATTAAATTGTCTATTTTACAGATAGCGGGTATTTATTCTTTTAAATAAATTAATCAATAAGCCGTTTTTTAAAATTAATAAGCTCGGATGGAGTCGGTGATGGAACAGAATAAAAGGCGCAGAACTCGTATTGATGTAGAATTTACCGTTCAGTTAAATAAGAATGGCTTCAGTGCGATTGCTGAAACTCAGAATTTAAGTTTGAAAGGTATTCTTTGCACTGGAGTGGAAGGGTTCGCTGTCGGGGAGAAATGTGAAGTTTTAATTACTCTTTCAGAAGAGATAGTTATTCGCATTGAGGGGAAGGTTGTAAGGTCTGATGATTCCGGTCTGGCTGTAGATTTTATCTTGCTGGATGAGGAAAGTTTTACACACTTGCACAGAGTGATTCAGTATAATTCAACAGATGCGGACGTTATTGATGGCGAGCTTACTTTGCCTGCTTTTGATGCTTGATAGTAGGAATGCAAAAAGCAGTGGGCTTAAATATAAACAGTTCATAAATTCGGGCTACTTTTTTTGCTGTACGGGATGAAAGGCCACAGTCAATGAGTCTGCAATAAATGTGGAGCGGATTAAATATATGCTCCATAAATTCTTTAATTCCGATTTTCATGTTAGTTTCTAGCTGGTTAATTGTTTATTATGAAAGCGGTTATTTATTGTCATTCATTGATATAAGAAAGTGGCTCTAAATTGAATTTTAGTCAATTATTGATGTTTCCATATCTAGTCATGCAACTCTTCAGCTTTAAATCCTTTTAAAGTCGTGATTGCAATAACAAAGACTATTGCTGATATTACTACTCCTGCATAAAAAATAGATTCCAGTCCAAATCCTGAATAAATCAGTCCCATAAGTATCGGGGCGATGGTTTGTCCTACTCTGAGCAGCATTCCGTTCATGGACATGAAAATAGCCCGTTGTTCCATGGGAGCAATTGTGGTCAGCATGGACATTGAATTCGGAAGATTCAGTCCTTGTCCTAGGCCGAAAAAGCAGACGGGGATTATACACCAAAGCGCAGAGCCTGATTCCGGAATTAAGACCATTGCAGTAGCATATGCGAAGGCTGAGAGTGCAATCATTCTTGGTTGCGACATTATTTTTGCCAGTCTTCCCAACTGCGAAGCTGCTAATGCTGTAACAAATGAGGCACTTGAAATAACAAATCCTATCATCAGCGGAGAAGCTTCAAAACGTGAGTTTAGAAGTATGGGCAGATAGGTCACGATGGGGCCGTATAAAATAATAAAGGTCAGCATGGAAATTGCGAAAAGTCCCAGTACCTGCTTATTTTTCATGCCGCTTACTGCCGCGCTCAGGTATTTCATGAATGCGCCGTTTGATGAAGGCTCGGGGTTCTCAAGTTTGAAGGCGACGACCCATGCAAGTGGTAGAGCCACAACTGCTAGCAGGAATGGTGTTTGCCAGCTTATTTGAGCCAGTATTCCTCCCACTGCCGGAAAAATTGCGGTGCCGATGCTAAGGACGCTTGCATTCAGCCCCATGGCCTTGATTCGGTCCTGACCTGTGAAAAGGTCCCCTATTATGGTAAGGTTTATCACTCCGATAGCTGCGGCTCCAATTCCTTGAAAAAGCCGTAAAGCAAGCAGCCATTTGTAGTCGGGGGCAAAATAGCAGGCTATTCCGGCTATTCCGAAAAGAATCAGCGAGGGAACAAGAATCTTTTTTCTGCCGATTCTGTCGGCAAAAATTCCTGCAAGAGGAGCAAAAATGATTCCCGGCAGAGTGAAAACGGTAAAGACTAAACCTATTGATGAAGGAGAAATATTGAGTTCCCTGATCATTAGCGGTAAAGACGGGATAATACTTGAGACTCCCATGATGGCCATGAGGGTAACCGCGAATAAAATGCGGAGATTTTTATTTTTACAGAGATCTTTCATCAGATAGCAATCCTTTCCGAAGATGTAGATGAAGTGGCAAGCTACTCGCAAATTGTGGACACCGCAACATGAACGCCGCTCACTTTTATAATAAGTAATCTGTATACGAAAAATTAATAGAGTTTATTATTCTTATCAGTTAATTAAGAGCAACTATGTTTAGATTACACAAAATATTCAGGTACAGCCCTTCCAAATTTACAGTGCTTCTGGGGTTTATGATTTCGCAGATTTTTTTAACCCCGATTGCCGGAAAATCAATTTATCTTCAGCAGATTTTATATTTTTACACATACTTAGTTCTTCTTTCAGCGGTTACAGCTATAATTGAAAGTCGAGCAAAACTTGTTGTTTTTATATCGCTATATGTAACGTCTTTTGTAAGTTCCGTTTTATTTTTTAAATTGCATTCCATCTACTGGCTTGGCGTAAGTGAAGCCTCTGATATGATGATGCTCGGGATCGCTATCTGGGGAATTCTGATCTTTATGCGCAAGCAGAAAAAAGTTACCCGCGACTTAGTATCGGGGGCAATTTGCGTGTATATGCTTTGCGCGTTGCTTTGGGCCAACGGGTATAGTTTGTGCGTACTTTATGATCGCAGCGCAGTTTCCGGTATTGATCTTGGTGAATCTGTTTTCGCTGTACGTAATATTCTTGTGTATTTCAGCTATATAACAATGATGACAGTTGGTTATGGAGAAATGCTTCCCGTTACCAATATGGCTAGGTCTTTAGTTATGTTGCAGGGTCTTTTCGGACAAATGTATCTGGCGGTTTTTGTCGCCGGAACTATAGGAATGTTTTTGGCACAGCGGGATAGGGGAAGTGTTGATGAAGAAGTTGAGTCTGAGAGCAGGAAGTTGGAATAGATCTTTAGCGTGGCGACAGAAAATAAATTCTGCCGCCGTACTAAATAAAAATTAAAGAGCTGCGTCTAATAGCAGATTATCTCTGTGAATTGCTTCGGGGAAAGGGCATTTGCCCAGAATGGATTCTATTTGATCTGATTTATGACCGAGAATCTTGTTCATGTCTTCGGAACCGTAACAGGCTAGTCCTACAGCAACAGGTATACCGGATTTGCTGACAACTCGTACAAGTTCGCCCGCTTTAAAATCACCTTCAACCGCAGTTATACCAGCGGGAAGTAGACTTTTACCTCCGGCCATCAGTGCCTTTTTTGCGCCTTCGTCGATGATCAGGTCACCGGCCGGGTCACAGTTGTATGCAAGCCAGAATTTACGGCCTGATACGCACTTTTCATCAGGAACAATCCATGTACCGCATTCTTCACCGTTAAATACCCGCTCAATTACCATGCGGTCTTTACCGGATAATATCAGTGTCGGAACGCCGAGCTGGGCCGCTCTGTGAGCTGCTCTCATTTTAGAGAACATGCCGCCTGAGCCTACTGCTGTTTTTCCGTCGCACATGGCGTCGAGGTCCAGCGACCCTATATTCTCAACATGGGAAAGTTTTTTTGCGTCGGGATTTTTGTCGGGATTTTTATCAAAGACCCCGTCAGCGGAAGTGAGGTTAATGAAAAGATCAGCTTCCACAACATTCAGAATTAAACTTGCCAGAGTGTCATTGTCTCCGAACTCGAGTTCCTGAACTGCAACAGTATCATTTTCATTAATGATAGGAATTACCCTCCATTCAAGAAGTCTTGAGAGGGTATTGCGGACATTGAGAAAGCGGTCACGGTGTTTTAAATCATCGCGAGTGAGCAAAATCTGTGAGGAAACCAGTCCGAATCTGCGGAAGGTTTCATCATATTCGTGCATAAGCCTGCTTTGTCCGATGGATGAAGCAGCCTGTCTGGCCGGAAGATCTCTCAGCTTCTGCCCTGAAGGAATAGATTTACGTCCGGCAGCAACAGCGCCGGAAGAAACCAGAACAATATCAACACCCCGTTCATGCAGAGTTGCCAGCTGATCTGCCAGTCTGCATATAAGGCCGAGGTTGATGCCTTCTGACGTGGTCAGAACGGCACTGCCGATTTTTACAACAATTCTTTTAGCTTCGCGAAGAGTCTCAAGCCTGTTGCTCATCTTGCTCATCTTTTTCCTCTTGATTCATGGTGTTGAATCTGTCCCACATATCTTTTAAAAGCAGGTCAACTCCGTCTTTGTGCAGAGCGGATATAAAGTAGATGTTGTCGTTTGCTTCCTTAGCTTTTTCTTTCAAAGTCGCAAGGTCTTCTTCGGAAAGCAAATCGATTTTGTTGATTACACGGAGCTGAGTTTTTTCTGCAAGTTCTTTATCATATATGCGGAGTTCTTCGTCCAGCATATTGAATCCTTCAAAAGGATCGTCAAGGCTGAGGTCGGCTGCGCTCAAAATATGAACAAGAAATCTGGTGCGTTCAACATGTTTCAGGAATCTATGTCCCAGTCCCAGCCCTGTGCTGGCTCCTTCAATCAGTCCGGGAATGTCGGCTATAATGAGCTTGTTGCCCATGTAGTCCTCAATAACTCCAAGATTAGGAACGAGGGTGGTAAACGGGTATGCTGCGATTTTAGGTTTCGCAGCAGAAATTTTAGAAATAAAGGTCGATTTTCCAGCGTTAGGAAGTCCAAGTAAACCAATATCTGCAATAATTTTAAGTTGCAGACGAAGTCTTTTTTCTTCACCGGGGAAGCCGTCTTCCGATTGTCTGGGAGTCTGGTTTACGGAGGACTTGAAGTGAATATTACCACGTCCGCCATCGCCTCCCTTACATATAACAACCTGCTTGCCTTCTTTTGTCAGGTCAGCAAGCAGTTTCTCGGAACCGTCTTCGTATACTTCATATACGAGAGTTCCGATAGGCAGGTCGAGAATTGTGTCGTCGGCAGCTTTACCGTACTTATCACTGCCCTGTCCCTGCATTCCATTTCTAGCGTCATAAACTCTTTTCAGTCTGAAGTCGTAAAGAGATAACAGGTCAGAGCTTCCGCGAAGGATTAAATCTCCGCCTTTACCGCCGTCTCCGCCGCAAGGGCCACCTTTTGGGATGTACCTTTCACGTCTAAAGGCTACGCATCCGTTGCCGCCTTTTCCTGATCGCACTGTGATTGTTGCTTCATCAAAAAATTTCATTGAATTCCTTCCTTGAATGACCTGAGAAGGGCCTAGCCTTTTCTCAGGCAGGAATATTCTCGGATAAAATATAGATAAAGCTGTGAGTATACCTTTCGAGTGCCTTTTGAATAATCAGGCATGCACTCTAGGGGGCTGTCACAGCGGGATAAGGGAGATCCATGTATGTATTCCAGACAAGAAAAGGCAGAGGACGCATTTATCAATGCGACCTCTGCCCGAAAAACTTTCGGCCTGAAATAATTAGGCTTCGGCAGGAACGATGAGAACTCTGGTTTTGCTACGGTTGTTGCGGATATACTTTTCGTATTTCACAACGCCGTCAACCAGTGCAAACAAAGTCCAGTCTCTACCAGTACCTACATTTTTGCCGGGGTGAATTTTAGTTCCAACCTGACGAACTAGGATACTTCCAGCCAGAACTTCCTGACCAGCATAACGCTTAACACCGCGGCGTTTCGCATTACTATCGCGACCGTTTTTCGAGCTACCGCCCGCTTTCTTATGTGCCATTTTAAATCTCCTTAGTTAGGACTTGTCGTCAAGTTAAGCTTGTATAGCTTCAACTTTGATTCTTGTATAATCCTGACGATGACCCTGTTTGGTCTGAGAGTCTTTCCTGCGTCTTTTCTTGAAAACGATGATTTTTTTATCACGGCCGTGTTCAAGGATTGTGCAGGCAACTTTCGCGCCTTCAACGTAAGGAGCTCCGATTTTAATATCTTCGCCCTGACCGATGAGAAGAATTTTATCAAGATCGACCTTGGTGCCTGCTTCAACGTCCATTTTCTGGATATTGAGTTCCAAGCCTTCTTCAACGCGGAACTGCTTGCCGCCAGTCTCTATTATTGCGTACATTTGTAACTAACCTCCATCATGTATAAGAGAGGGGAAAGTATCCGTAACTCGATGCAAAAGTCAAGCGCGTAATTAACTTTTTTTAGCATAATTAACGCTTAAGTCCAACATCGGAGAAATAAAGATATTCTTCCCTTTATTGTTGCGGATTACAGGGCAGTTTCGGCCCATGCACTCCAGATTGGTATCCATTTGGTTGCACACCATATGCTTGTCTGCAGTAATACGCAAGCCCATAATTTCTTCTGATATTTTTGCGAAGGCTTTAAGGGCAAGCCACGAGTCTCTCTGACAGCATCTTGCAGCTTCAATGTCAGCAATTAATTGAAGCGCAGCAAGAGTTCCCTTCTGAGCGGTAGATCTTAGGTCGGGTGTCAACGGAGTGGCTTCAAGAATAGCACTTATTGCTACTCCTACACCTATTGCTGCGCCGCAGACTCCCATAAATCCGCAGAATCCACCGGCAATTTTAGCTCCGCGTGAAATTGCGGTTTCAATTACTTTGTTGTCTATTTTCCCGCCGCTGTTGCGGTAGGCGGCAACTATAATTCCCGGAACCAGGGCGTGATGCTCAGGGCCGTGCATGGGGATTGCCGGATGATTTCTTATTTTCATAAGAAGGTCAATCATATCTGTTTCAGTGCTGCTTGTAAGCAGATGCGGCAAAACTTCAATTCCGTCTTCTCTGTGGCAATTATCACAGACAAAGTGTTTGTTTACGCAGTAAGCATTGGCCTCATGTTCTTCTCCGCAGTATGCGCAGATTCTTTTTTCATATCTGGTCAGATAGTTCAGTTCAGCACCGCAGACCATGCAGCCACTCTTATTTTTCATGCTGACAGTGTGGCCAGATAAGAGGGGAGCTGTAGGCCCGTCAAAAGAATCAGGAGTCGGACAGCAGCAGGACTCGCCTACCATCATATTAGATATGACACCTTCATCATTAAGAATGAAGATTTGCTCTCCCATTTGTTCGGCTTCTTTTTCGGAAATTTCAGTGATGCTTCCCGGGACAAGCAATTCTCCCTGTGCGGTCTGTCCTGTTGAAAACGGACCTCTGAACATGATTTTTGTCATTTTCTCAGTAGACGGTTTCAGTGCTGAAAATGTCAGAGAATAAAAATTGTGCCCGCCGACAACTCTGTATGGGAAACGCTTGATCATACAAATTGATTTGAATCCAGCTTCTTCGAGTAGCCCGACAAGGTTTTTCAGAGTTTGCGCTCCGGCGATACATTCTCCGTGCAGCTTGTCATCATTACGGATTTCAGGGCCGGGTTCAGTTTCGCAGACAACATCCGAAATTGTCAGCCTGCCGCCTGGTGCTAGAATCCTTAACATTTCAGAAAATGTTTTGCGCTTATCGGTGGATAAATTCAGAACACAGTTGGAAAGCAACAGGTTTGCGCAATTATCTTCAAGAGGGATAGATTCAAGATATCCTTTGCGGAAATCCATATTGTCATAGCCCAGATTGGCGGCAACAGCTTGTTGCCCTTTGCGCGAATGGGCGAGCATGGGATCAAGCATATCTATTCCGGTGACTTTGCCCGAAGAACCCACCATTTTAGATGCAATAAAACATTCTATCCCGCGTCCGCTGCCGAGATCTACAACGTGTTCTCCAGACAGAATTTGTGCGTCCATAACCGGAGAACCGCATCCGTATCCTCTGAATTTGAATTCCTCTGGAATGTGGACCATAAGCTCAGAATCATAGCATGCAGGGTTTAAAATATCTTCTTTGGCTGTGTCGGCAGCATCTGTGTAAAAGTCTTTTACAACTGTAAGGCTGTCCTTACCTGCGACAGCTAAGAGGCAGTTGGTGTGAGTCAGCGCCACTTTGCCGTGTTCTGAACATTTGTCGAGCTTGTCACCCATTTTAAGGAGCAGTTTCGGAGAATCGTGGCCCGGACTTTGCGCGGCTTTGTCTGTGATCAGTTTTAGAGCAGTTTTTTCATATAGCCCGGTGTAAGGATCGTTACCGGTAAAATCTCCGCTGTGCATCCAGCTGTGATCAGTGTCACCGCCGCCAAGAATAAGCTTGAAGGGGGTAGACAGATTTTTGCCGGTGGTTTCACGTATATCCGTCAGAATACGACTTTCTTTCCAGCCCTTTTCAAGGTTTTTATCAAGAGGGGTGGCAAGCTTTTCAATGCCGACAGTTGCTGGAGAAGGGTACAGCTTATTGTCCGGTCCAATTGCCAGAGATTCCCATCCGGCAGTCGACCCATCGTGAATAGTTCCGCAAGGAGCAAAAATCATGCTTTTTATTGCTTCGATATTGTCGATTGTTACCCCGGTGCGTTCTCCTGTCTCTATTGCTTCAAGCAAATGAGTGTAAATAATGTCCGGATCAACAAAACGCTGCGCTTGTCCTCTTCCTCGCACGAAATACCACATGAAATGAACGTTTGAAGCTCCGGTCTCAGCCGCTAATTCAACTACATCCTTCATCTGAGTTACATTTGATTTTGTAACACACATGGAGATTGTAAAGGGAATGGTTTCGGATGAAAGCCATTTCAGAGAATTTTCAAGGGCAGCAAACATGCCCGGTCCTCTGATTTCGTCATGTGTATCTTTTATGCCGTCAACACTGATTTGCAGGTGGCAGCGTTCAAAGTCATAGCGGTGTTTTGAAAAGAAATTTTTAGCATTAAGGCCGTTGGAAAGAATTGCAACGTGGCTTGATTCAATTTCAAGCATTCTGTTGATGATTTTGTCCGCACCCGGGTGAATTAATGGTTCTCCGCCAGTCAGGGCAAAAAGTTTACAGCCCAGCTTTTCAGCCTGATCGGTCAAATCGAGAACTCTTTCGATTGCTAGCTCCGGCTGTGCTTCGGAGGAAAGTGATGAGGCTGCGGAAGGTGATGAAGCGAATAGACAGTGATTGCAGCTCATGTTGCAATTGTTGGTCAGGTGAAACCAAAGTTCGCGGAGAGTGTCTAGTTTAAGGAGTTCTTTCCTGCCCGGGTAAATACTAGTTGCTTCATCCGGTAAGCGCATAAGAAATTTTTCATCGGCAATGGATAAACAACTGTTTTCATCTTCGGATAATCTTTGGAGCAGGGCATCGCCTGCCGGAGTGGGGACAAACCAGTCTGGAGATTTCGGTCTGATATAAACAGGGGTATTGTCGTGTGAGATTCTAGTCCACTCGCTGAGTTTAAAAGGCAAAGGGATTTCTCCGTTTGAAAGATTGTTTTTTAATTTTAAATGAAAGGCAGGAGGACGATCTTAGTCTATTTATGACCGTTAAATCAAGGTCTTTGCCAGAACCAGAACTTCCACTCTTTCGGCTCCAGCATCATATAATGTACTGGCGCATTCCTGAACAGTCGATCCGGTTGTATAGACGTCATCGATCAGCAGAATCTTTTTTCCGGCGACGGTTGCCGGATTCGCAGTAAAAGCGTTCTTGATATTTTCGGTACGCATCTCTTTAGAAAGCGTGCTTTGCGGAGTAGTTTTACGATTTCTTACAAGAGCGCGGTCAGAAATTTTAGCGCCTAATACCGAGGCCGCACTGCGTCCTATTATCCGGCTTTGATTAAATCCTCTTTTGCGTAGCCGCGAAGGGTGAAGAGGAACAGGAATAATAATGTCAGGGCGGGAGGACTCGGGAATTGATTCGGCAACACCGGTTGCGAACTGCGAAAGGAGTGCGCTGTAACCGAAGTTGTTATTGAATTTCCAATCTAATATTAAATCGCGAAGCAGGCCGCGGTATGGTCCGTAAAAGTAAATTCCTTTATGAGGGGCCTCTTCTTCGTCATGAACAGAACCTTCGATAAGTTCAGAATAGCAATCAGGGCAGAGAAGTTTTTTATTCGAATGCGGTGTACGACAGATCGGGCATCTTTTTTCAGTAAAGATTGATCTTAATCTGTCGAATGCGGCAATCGGTGAAAAGTATGAAATAAAGCCGGAGATCATAAAATAAGCTTTAATCAGTGAATCTGGAAATTATTTTAGCCAGTTCAGTTTTAACAATCGGTTTAAGCAGAAAACTGTTATATCCACAGTCCAGACATTCTGTGAGCAGGTCTGCATTGTCCCCTGTAGTCATGGCAAAAACAGGTGTAGTTATTCCTTCGTTTCGTATTCTTGATACGACTTCTGTCCCGTTCATTTCGGGCATATGAACGTCCATCAGGGCCATGTCGAATTCTTCATTATTGAGCTGTTCGAGAGCTTCACTGCCGTTTACTGCAAAAACAGGCTTAATTCCGAGCTGGGCCAGATAAGTTTTGAGCACAAGGCGGACCGGACGGGAATCCTCCGCAACTAGAATTTTGAATTTTGATAGATCTTTACAGCTCATGCCTGAAGGCTCCTTTCCCATGCGTTTATTCCAGCCTGAATTAACAGCTCACATTTATCCGGCTGACTTTTAAGGTCCTGCGGAGAATCGATTCCCTTGAAAGTAATAGGGGGCTCAAGGGATGCTTTAAAAAATTTCAAACAAAATTTTAACGAAAGTTCCGCGCCTTCAAACAGTTTTTCACCTTTGGGTCTGCCGGCAATAAAACATGCGTAAGAAGGTCTCGCGGGTAAAGTGCAAAGTTGCGGTGCCGACTGATTCATAGCCTCAAAAGCCCATTGGGACCGGTCTATAAAAGTTTTCAGACGGGAAGGGAGATGATAAAAATATATAGGGGAGGCAAAGAATGTGAACGGCGCATGGATAATTTTCAAATAAAGTTCCTGCGCTTCGTCTTTAGCGGCAAAGATACAGAGATTGTTCTCTGATGTCCGGCATTTCAGACAGCCGATGCAGTGATGAAAATCTAAATTGCCGAGAGTAACTATTTCTGCGTTTCCTCCGGCTCTTTGAATTCCTTCAAGAAAAAGATCAGCAGCGAGATCGCTGTTGCCTTTTCTATGATGGCTGCAAGCAAAAAGGACCGGAGGTTGTTTCATATATTCAAGTCTGCTTTTAAGATTTTTTTTTATCCCTTGGATGACTGCATGTAAAAATCGCTTTTACATGGTCGTCTTCATCTTGAATTTCAAGTGACCATTCGGGTAAAATTTCCAGTTGATGATGCAACTGGGGTTCCGTGCCCTTATCTGTAAGAGCTATTACTTCCTGAGTTCTGGCAAAACGGAGATACCAACCTACCTCCAGTCCTACTCCTCAACATTTGTTACGGATATCTACTGTCCGTGAGTTGTTATCCATCTGTATTCCTTCCGAAATTAATCCTAGGAGATATGCAACTTTTTTTAAAAGTGAAGCAAAAGAGATTAGTTATTCTTAGTATATTTTCAACTAAAGGGGAAGAGTCTAAAACTGCATGCTGCTAAAAAAAGGATTATGGTTGATTTCATCTCCGACAGACGTGGCAGGGCCGTGTCCTGATAAGAGAGTTGTATTTTCGGGTAAAGTGAAAATGTTTTCCTGTACGGACTTTTTCAACAGTTCAAGATCACCGCCGGGGAAATCAGTTCTGCCGATGGAGCGCTGGAAAATGAGATCTCCCACAAAAGCCGTTTCAAGAGCTGGAAAATAAAAAGTCAGACTGCCCGGAGCATGGCCCGGAGTAGACAGGACATTACATTCAAGACCTATTATTTCAGTTTTGCCGATTTTGATGTGTTCTGACTCGAAGGGGGCAACCTTTACACCGATCATGCTGCCGTCGCCTAATCCTGTCTCCATAAGAGAAAGTCCGGACTCGTCTGCATATATAGTCTTGCCAGTTGCTTCAACCAATGCTGCATTTCCAATTATGTGATCGAAGTGAAGATGTGTATTTAGAATACAGTCTAGCTCGACTCCTGTTTTTTTGAAAAAATTAAGCAGGGAAGTAGGATCGCCGCCCGGATCAATTACAACAGCTTTATTGTCATTAGTGATCACGTAGCAATTAGTTTCAAGCGGTCCGAGAGGAAAAAGTTTAATATCCATTAATAGGTCTCCAACATTATTTTAGAAAGATCTTTGCGACTGGATCCGCCCTTCTGGGCTGGGTGTCCTGCGGCTACAACAGCCTGTAGTTCATATTTTTCGAGCGGAAGGTTCAGTATTTCAAGCACCTGAGCTTCCTGATTGAGAATTTCTCCGAGCCAGACTGTTCCGATATTTAAAGAATGGGCGGCGAGCATCATGTTTTGCAGACATGCACCGACAGCCTGATGGTCTTTCATCTCATTATAGATACATTCGCGTTCAAGGAATACACAGATAAGAACTTTTGCCGCTTGCGCAATTTTAGAATATTTTGTGCACTGTGCAACTTTTGCGGCACGCGGGTCGTCTTTGTGTATCACCAGAAAGCGCCATGGCTGGTTATTTAAACCGCTGGGCGCCCACCTGCCGGCTTCAAGTATTGCAGTCAGGTCTTCACGGGAAATGGGACTGTCTGTGTATTTTCGTATGGAGCGTCTATCCGCCAGAGCTTCAAGAACGGGATTGTTATCAATCATTGTGTCGTATTCTCCTTTTTAGAAGGGCACGCCTCTGAAAATATTGAATTTGTTGACCGCGTTGTCAAACTCACTTGGATTAAGCTCATTGTTAAGGTCAGAGTCAAAATCTTTAAAGTTAGCTTTCAGCTGAATTGCTTCTGCTTCTTCTTCATCTATTTTACCATCTTTGTTGAGGTCGGCTTCTTCAAAGGTGGGAAGAGGTTTTTTGATTTCATAATCCTTAACAATTTCACACTTAATATGGCGCCCGTCAGCAGCAAGCGTTACATCAATATTTGTTCCGGGGGCGATGTAAAGTTTAACGCATGTATCGCCGGACCAGAAGTCTACGCCGTTCTTGTCTTCACGGGCCAGCTTTATTTTGGCCTTGCCGCCTTTTTTGTCAAAGCAGTCTTTATTGTAAAGAGCATTGCAGGAACAGTCTGTAATTGTACTTGCTTTTACTCTTCCGAATTCAAAATCATTACTTTTACCCCATATTCGGACAACGCTGCCTGTATGGTTAATAATAGTGAAAGTTTTTTTCTGCGCCATGGCAGAAGGTGCAGCGCAAAGAATAAGTCCTGCGAAAAACATGAAAAATATAGAAAGTCTGCGTAGCGTCATAAGATTTCCCCTCTTAATATGAACGTAGTGTACGTTGTACAGGTCTTAACCATACATGCGATCAAAAGCAACGTAGGAATATTTAAACATAAGAAAGCCCTTCCTGCTCCATTCTATGTAGAGCAGGAAGGGCTTAATATAAAATGTTTTCTGTATTTGTTCCGGTTTAGACAACTTTACCAAAGGACAGGATTAAGTTTTTACGGAATGTACGGTTATCCCAGACATCTTTGGCTCCGTTTGTGGTTACTTCTTTATTAAGAATTTCCCGGAGTTCTTTTTTCTGAGTGGTATCGAGGTTCAAAATTTTAATATCACCAAGAAGAGCCAGAGGATCACTGTAATCTTGAGGCAGTGGTTCACAGGCGTTGTCTTTGCATAAAAACTGAATAACTCCGGCGGACCGGTTGCATGATGCTTTTTTGACGATGTTTGTCATGTTAAAAATCTCCGTGTTTGCGGTTTGCTTCCTTGAATGCCCTGAAGCAGTTCGCATAATAAAATCCTGTAGGCCCTCTTTAAAGGGTAACGGGATTTTTTCCGTTAGCATGGGCATTTTAGCGGCATCTGTTTTTAAGGTGGGCGCGCAAGTATCATAAATCTTCCCACCTGTGGGCGGCCTGACAACTAAGTTGCTCAGACACTTAAAACAAAAAAAAGGCACTTCCTTCTGGAAATGCCTTTTTTGAAAATTCTATTGTAGATCTTCGCTCATGGTCCCGAATGGGAGGCATTGGCACCTTGCTGTATAACAGCAGGTTGCCGGGTGGTCGACAGGCCAGATCCCTCGCACCCTCTTCATGAGTAATATTGTACAAAATTTCATCGATCACTTTGTTAAGTTCTCGCTGTTTTTGAACAATCTTTTTTTTATTTGTAAATCAAAGAACGTGGATACAAATTATTCTTGCTTCGGAGCTGCGTCAACAAGTTTTTACGGAAATTCTAAAATAATTGGATTTGTCCTTTTATTCCTGACCCTTCATACGTGAAAGTTCAGCGGCAACTTCCGCTTCATTAAGCTGTCGGCACGTTGTGAATGTTTCCTTGTTCACTACGCCTTTATGAATCAGGAAATGCCTGTCCGCGAGAGTTGCGAGCTGAGGCCAATGTGTGATTAATATCATTTGCTGGCGCTTAGCAAGCTCCTGCATTTTTTCACCGACTCTGTTCAACGTGGTCCCGCCTATCCCTGAATCAATTTCATCAAAGATGAGCGTCGGTTTATCTGTCTCACCCTGCAATCCTGTAATGGCGAGCAGGAAGCGTGAAAGCTCACCACCGGATGCAATCTTTTCAAGAGGTTGCGGAGCTTGTCCGGGGTTAGGAACCCACATAAGCCGCCCCCGCATTTCATATAAATCCGGATAAAGTTCGTGAGGTTCAAATTCGAATTCCACGTGGACATGATCGGAAAACCCCAGCCCTTTCAGTTCCGCTTCAATGCGGGTAGTGAGCTTTTTCGAAGCAATTTTTCGGGCTGCGAAAAGGTTTTCCAAGGCCGCTCTAAGTTTGTCGACAAGTTCTTTTTCTTTTCGTTCAAGCTGGGTAAGTTCAATGGCGCAGGAGTCAAGGAAGTTGAGATTGTCCTCAATTTCTTTTTGCATACCAACAATTTGATCCAGTGTGCGGCCCAGTTTGCGCTTAAGTTTTGAAAGATCATAAAGACGGCTTTCGATATCATCGATAGACTCTTCCATTTCAAAGTCCAGCGGCTGTGAACGGAGACGTGTTCCAAGTTCATCAAGAAAATGTTTAAATTCAACTACTGTTTCCTGATCTTTTTCGTAGTCGGGGAAGAGGTCACAGACTCGTTCCATTTCAGCTGAAAGGGCGGAGAGTCCTCCTGAAAGGTCATGTTCACCGCGTATAATATCCATAGTATTCTGGATACATTTTCCGGCATCTTCATGTTGACGAAGCAGGTTCTTTTTACTGAGCAGTTCCTCTTCTTCACCGAGGTAAGGATCAACTTTTTCAATCTCAGTGCGTTGAAATTCGAGAAAATCTTTCTTTTCAAGCAAATTTGCTGAACGGTTTTTCAGAGCTTCTTTTTTCGCAAGAAGTTCTCGTAATGAATTTAAAATATTATCTTTTATTTGGGGCAGAGATTTGTCTTTCAGAAAAGTATCAAGAATCACACATTGATATGATGGTTGTAAGAGCCTTTGCTGAGCATGCTGACTGGTGTGCAGAATCATTGTCGCGCCCATGTCACGGATGATTCCCTGTGAACTGAGCTTGTCATTGACGTAAACTTTACTGCGTCCAGTTTCAGCGGAAAGAACTCTGCGGATGATTGATTCCTGTCCGTCAGGGTGTACAAACATAGCTTCAACTAAAGCCTGTTTTTTACCGGGGCGAACCATATCGGGAGCCATGCGCTGCCCTGTTAAAAAATCAATGGCGCGTAAAATGAAAGATTTACCTGCCCCTGTTTCGCCTGTCAGGGCATTCATGCCGGGGGCGAATTCGATTTCAGCATCTTCAATCAGGGCAAGGTCACGTATTCTAAGCAGTTCCAGCATTTATTATCCCGTTTACTGTTTCAGTCTGGGGTCAAGAATATCACGCAATGCTTCACCAAGTAGATTATAGCCCAGAACGGTTAGAAGTATCGCCATTCCGGGGAAAATAGAGAGCCACGGAGCAATTTCGAGCACCTCTTTTCCATCCATGAGCAGGTTGCCCCAAGATGGATCAGGCGGCTGAACTCCGAGACCTAGAAAGCTGAGAGATGATTCCACAAGTATTGCACCCGCCACACCGAGAGTCGCTGAGACAAGTACAGGTGTTATGGCATTCGGCAGAATATGAGTTGCCATGATGCGTATCGGGCCTGCGCCTGCCAGCTTTGATGCTTGCACAAAATCACGCTTTCGAAGCGATAAAGTTTCCGCCCGCACCAGTCTAGCCACGCCCATCCATGAGGTGAATCCTATCACTATCATAATGTTCATAAGGCCTGGCTCAAGAAAGGCAATAACCGCCAGAATGAGGAAAAATGACGGAAAGCAGAGCATTACGTCAACGCCGCGCATGATTATTTCATCAACCAGACCTCCGAAATACCCTGCTGTCAGCCCGAGCACAAGTCCTATAGCAGTCGAAATTCCAACTGCGACAAATCCGACCCAAAGTGAGACGCGTCCGCCGTATAGAATACGGGAGAAAACGTCGCGCCCAAGCGCGTCTGTTCCGAACAGGTGTGTTAAGTTCGGAGCTTGCAGAAGATTATCCACATTAAGTGCAAAGGGGTCATAGGACGTAAGCAGAGGCGCACAAATTGCCGCAATTGAAATGGTTCCCACGAGTGTAAGCCCTAAAATAAGCAAACCGTATCGCTGAAAGCGGGTGGGGGGAGTAAGTGGTTTTTTGTTCAGCATCAGTCCTTACCTCCGGCCCGAATACGGGGGTCGGCAAAACCGTAAGCCACATCTGCCAGCAAGTTTCCGGCAAGGGTGAGCAGTGCCCCGAGTACAAGGCTGCCCATAATTAATGAGTAGTCACGCGACATAACCGCATTATAAAAAAGCTGTCCCAGTCCGGGCAAAGCGAAAATTGATTCAATGATAACACTGCCGCCGATAAGCCCGGGAATGGAAAGGCCCAGCAGAGTAATAACAGGAAGCAGTCCGTTGCGAAGGGCATGCTTGAACAGCACCGTCCGCATGGGAAGCCCTTTAGCTTTGGCGGTGGTGATGTAATCCTGCCGGAGAACTTCCAGCATTGATGAACGCATGAAACGGGACATTCCCGCCAGACTGCCGAATGTATATATAAAAATGGGAAGGGCCAGATGGCGCGAAATATCGATAAATTTACCCATCGGTGAAAGCATTGCATAATCCAGTGAGGTCAGGCCGGATATGGGCAGAATCGGGTAATAGATGCCCAGCCAGAGCATGAGCAGAAGTGCCAGCCAGAAGCCCGGCACAGCAAAACCTATGAAAACAAAGACCGTCATTCCCCGGTCGAACCAGCCTCCTTGTTTCCACGCGGAGTACACACCTATAGGTACGGCTATCAAAAGCGTCAGCAACAGCGAAGCTACATTCATGCCGAAGGTGAGAGGCAGTCTTTCTTTTATGCGTTCCCACACAGGGCGGTTGTCGCCGGACATTGAGCGTCCGAAATCGAAACGGACCATACGTGAAATCCATCTGCCGTATTGAACGTGCAGAGGTTTATCCAGCCCGTAAAGTTTTTCAAGTTTTTGGCGGGTTTCGATTGTAGCGGTCGGGTTCATGGTGGTCTGCATATCTGTGGGCGAGCCGGGGGCAAGGTGAATTACCCAGAAGCTGATAACAGTGATGCCTATGAAGACAACACCGACCCAAGCTATTTTTGAAGCAATTTTAAAGGCAATATCCAGCATGATACCTCGTGAAAAAGTAGAGAGTTAGGCTTTTATCAAAACTTTACTAAGATAGTCTAAGTCTTCTGGCTAATCAACAGCTGAATCGATGAGTAATTAAGTATAGTAAGTTAAAAAAAACAATAGAAGAGGGAAAGCTAAGGTTGATCAGCAAAAAAGTGATGTTTTAGCAGTAAGTTTAGAATAAAATTGAAATAAAACAGTCGAGAGTATTGACAGGTTGCATAGTAGTCTGTAGATACTTTTCCACAACGAGTGGGGCTGTAGCTCAGTTGGGAGAGCGCTTGAATGGCATTCAAGAGGCCAAGAGTTCAATTCTCTTCAGCTCCACCAGACATTT
The DNA here is from genome assembly GCF_016342405.1 of Maridesulfovibrio ferrireducens. Lineage (NCBI taxonomy): Bacteria > Pseudomonadati > Thermodesulfobacteriota > Desulfovibrionia > Desulfovibrionales > Desulfovibrionaceae > Maridesulfovibrio > Maridesulfovibrio ferrireducens. The sequence continues at coordinate 353,671 of NZ_JAEINN010000001.1, forward strand.
CAAGGGTTTACGAGTAATTTCGTAAACCCTTTTTTTGTGCGTTGTCATCAGAGGTACCAGTTTGGTACCAGTTTTTATGCTTTCACTTGGTACCACTTCAAAATGCCTTCATATTATGTCATTCTCTGTGAAAAAAAATGAAAAGGTGGCGTATGTTTTCAATTTTATTCAATAAGGACAAGGATAGCTCTATCTTAAAAGGGGTTCCCCGTAAGGATAAGAGCCTTTATTCAAAGGCAGTTTCGTTTTGTAAAAATGTTTTTTGCAAAAACGAATATGAGAAAAGGGCTGAAAAAGATGTTTTTCTCGAACAATACGCTTTTCGTAGTGTCAGTTCTTTTATTTGTGAAAGAATAGAGGGTGCTAGTAAAAAAAATACACAAGGTCTTTCTGAATGTTTTTGCAGCTTTGTTGAATCTATTAACGTAAATGCGCTAAATGGCTTAATGATCAATAAAGCGTGTTTTCGATCATTAGCAGAGATGAATTCTATATTTTGTTTAAGTGGCATCAATCAAAAATATTATCATCCAATCTTTGATGTCTATGAAGCCCATCCCTCTAGTGCTCATGTATTCACCCCTTTCACTTCACTTCCTGAATATGTTTTTTCTGGAGATTATTTAAGGGGTTTTTTAGGAAATCCTGCTTTAGCCCATTACCCCAAGATAATTATTTTTCAGAGAGTTTTTTTAGAAATTTTCATGGCATCATCCATTCTTGTGCAAGAATATAGAGAAGCTGGGACTATTAATAATCCCTTATTTGAAAGACTTGTAGAGAATGGAAAAGAATTAAAATTCCTGTTGAATAGAACTCATTCTGACCGGGATTTTGTGAATTTTGAAATGGAACGGGAAAAGTCGTTAAGAGAAATTCCATATGAGGATGTAGCAAGATTAATGATTCCTTATAAATCATTATCTGAAGCTATATTGGAGTCTGAGGTTGCATCAGAATCTCCGCAACAAAACAATTATTCTCTTAGTGCAAAAAGGAGTACTGAATCAACTGAAAAGCATTTGGAAGTTGAAGTTGTTGAGTTGCCACCGGCTGATTTATTAGGCGAAAGTGAAGATTTGATTGAAAATGTCAATGCTGATGTAATTCAGTTTCTTTCAAAACTTGAAGAAGATCACCACCGTAGAGATATTTATTTTGCCATTATTGCTTATGAGTTTGTACGAGTAGGGAATAATCTGACTTTCAAGTCCTTTTGGAAATGGCTTGAAAAATATTTGGCAGATAATCCTTTGCAAACTCGCAATATTGATGGCCATGAAGTTAAGATCTTTTTGAGTGGAGGTATCATCAGGCATTTAGGTCTGTTGAATAATTCAACAAAAGATAGTCAGGTTCAAAAAAGTACATTTAAAACCATGTATTTCAAAGAAATAAAGCCTATCATCCCGAAAATAAAAGAGTTTTGTATGAAAAGGAATATTGAGAATATTCCTATTATTCCCTAGTTTTGCCGTTATCTTTGGAGGAAATCATAACTCTGGAGATGACATCATGTCTTTTAAGAAATTAAAAACAACGACTAAGGAATCAAAACGTCAAGATACGTTTTTTAAAAATCTTTTAGCTGAACTTCCCCCCATCATTCCTCGTAAGGAGCTGCCTAAGTACCTTGGTAACTTGATAAGTGTAGGCTATATGGCAAATCTTGATTCTGCCGGGCAAGGACCAGAATCACGCAGAATCGGCGGTCACGTTGTTTATGAACGTGATAGTTTTGTACAGTGGCTTGAATCCCGCACAGGGAATGATTAAGCCATGCTGGATTATCTTCATATAAATAAATCTAGTATAAGCCGTGCCGCTTTGCTGTACGCTCGCTCTGGAATTTCCGTCTTTCCATGCATTGATAAACGCCCCTGTGTTTCTGGCGGATTTAATGCTGCGAGCACAGATTTAGATCAAATCAATGCTTGGTGGCAGAGATTTCCTGATGCAAATATTGGAAGTCCTACTGGCGCAAATAGTTTTGTCTTAGATATTGATCCTCCGCATGGAGAGGAATCTCTAGCCTTCCTTGAAAGCAATAATTCTCGGTTACCTGAAACTTTGACCCAGCGAACCGGAAGTGGTGGAAGACATCTTTTCTTTTCCAAGCCGGTCGGAATGGATATTCGCAACTCTGCCGGTAAAATTGGATTGGGTCTCGATATTCGAGGTTCTGGCGGTTATGTCATTCTGCCACCTTCCATTCATAAATCAGGAAATAGCTATCAATGGATAACCGAAGTTTTACCCGTTGATGCTCCGGCTTGGCTGATCGAGTTGATTGTTCAAAATTCCAAGTCTGGATCATCCGTTCCAAATTCACTAGGTAAGAATATTCCTTATGCTCAGTCTTTATTGAATGCCAAAGAAGGCTCTCGGAACGATTCTCTTAACAAGGCAGCCTTTCAAGTTGGGAAAGACATAGCTTCGGGAAAGACCGGAGCAGAAAGCGTCAATGCTATTGCAGAGGCTGCTTTGAAAACAGGACTTGGTTCACAGGAAGTTCAGAGTACGATTCAAAGCGGTGTGCAGGCCGGGAAAAAAGTAGTTGAGGAAAGTAATCCATACTCAAGCCTTGAAACCGCTCCGTGGCCCATTCCTGCTAAGAATGTCTTTTATGGCTTGGCGGGGGAATTTGCACAATTTGCAGTCGAGCAATCTGAAGCCGATCCTATTGCTGTCCTAGCTACTTTCTTATGCCGCTTTGGCGTTGAGATCGGTCACTCTCCGCATATGTTTGCTGGGGAAAAGCAGTATGGCAGAATTAATGTTGTGCTGGTCGGCCAAAGTTCAAAGGCTCGAAAAGGCACATCCGCTTTGCCCATTCGTGAACTTTTCAGTTTCAATGAAAAGCAATGGATTCCCGCACACACTTCTCAAGGGCCGCTTTCCAGTGGGGAGGGTCTAATTCATGCCATTCGTGACCCAGAACATAAGTTTCAGGTGGATAAGAGTACTGGTGTTTGTGAATCCATTACGACAGATCCCGGTGTTGACGACAAACGGCTGTTTATTCTGGATCAGGAATTTGCTGGAGCTCTTGCCTGTACTAAAAGGGAAGGGAATACCCTTTCAACTATAATCCGTACATTGTTTGACGGTGGCACTATCGAGCCGCTGACCAAAACCAGCAGGCTGGTGGCCACAAATCCCCATGTAGCTATCACAACACATATCACGTTGCAGGAGCTGCACGCTCGTCTTGACCGAGTCGAGATATTTAACGGCTTTGCTAACCGATTTTTATGGCTCTGTGTTCGCAGAACAAAACTCATTCCATTCCCCGAGCCGCTCAACGTTTCGATGGTGAAACAATTTCAAGATAAGCTGATCTCCCTTCTAAAATTATCAAAGTCACGATCTCAGATGGATTTTAGTCCTGAAGCAAAAAAGGAGTGGGGAGACAACTATCCATTTCTTGCAAAAGAACGAGCTGATCTACTCGGCTCAGTGCTGAATCGGTCTGAAGCGTATGTCAGGCGCATAGCGTTAATTTATGCCCTGCTTGATGGATGTGAGAGTGTTGAACTTTCTCATCTAAGGGCTGCGCTTTCGCTTTGGGATTTTTGCGAACAGTCAGCGCAGTTCATTTTTGCGGGCATGGAAACAGATTCGACATGTCAGAAAATATTAGAAGCTTTGGAGGAGTCTGGCGGAAGATTGGACACTTCTGGGTTGTATAAGTTTTTTGGAAATCACATCTCGAAAAAGAAAATGACCGTTGCCCTGAATAACCTCCTTGCCAGCAAAAATATACGGCTTGATGAGATGAAGCCTGAAGGTGGCGGAAGACCTCGAAAATTATTTTATTTGTGCGAATAAAGCGAATTTTGCGAATTTACTAAAAGTGCCATGAGAGTAAGTTCGCAAAATTCGCATGCTTTAGATCGAGATAGTAAATTCGCAAAGTTCGCAAAAATCGCAATAAAAATAAAAAAAGCAGGGATAGCGGTTGTTGGTTCAGGTGCTCTTATTGGAGTTTGCGTATCCTGCTAAGCCAGCCTACCCAATGTCACACTTTTGCTCCGCAAAAACATTGGGGCTGGTGAGGGAGTTGCTCCGCCTCCCTTCAAACCCTCTGGACGAAATACATATGAATAATGCCAAAAAAACAAAACATCTCTCACTGCGAGTGAGTCCACAAGACAAGGAATGCATTCTTGCCCTAGCCGATGAATGCGGCATGAGTCTCGCTGATTTTGTGCGAGTTCGCCTCGGGCAAACCAGAGTGCGTCGCACTAAAATAGAAAGAGAAAAGCTGCTTCATATTGCCTGTATTGGTAACAATCTGAATCAGCTCGCCCGCTGGGCAAATACATATAAGAGCAGTGCCGATTCGCTTTTAATTATTTCCGAGCTGACTGAAATTGAGCGGGAGGTGAAATGTATATGAAGGTTTTCGCTCATGGTCAGGGAGATGGAGCCAAGGCCGTTAATTACGTGATTGATCCGAAAAGGAAGGGGCGGGAGGAATCGCCGCCTGAAGTTTTGCGCGGAGATCCGGAGATAGTCCGAAAGGTGATCGGATCAACGGGTCGTAAGTGGAAGTATACTTCAGGCGTTCTTTCATGGGCTCCAGAAGATCAGGTTTCGCCAGAAACTGAAAAGAAGATCATGGAAGATTTTGAGAAAACAGCTTTCGCAGGCATGGAACCTGATCAATATTCGGTCTTGTGGGTTCGGCATAGCCACGCAGGGCATCATGAAATGCATTTCATAATCCCACGTACGGAATTGACTCAGGATAAGGCTATGAATGCATGTCCACCGGGTTGGCAGAAGCAATATGATGTCTGGCGGGATTTATGGAACGAGCGAATGGAGTGGGCAAGGCCGGATGATCCGAAGCGGGCGCGAGTTGCTCAGCCGGGTAAGGAAATTCAGTTTGACAGCAAAAACAAACGGGCAGAGCTGAAGCAACAAATTACGGATTATCTGGCTCAGGGCATTTCTAAGGGCGTTTATCAAAACAGGGATGATTTAATTGAAGGGATGGAAAAAGCAGGTTTTTCCATCCCACGTAAGGGCAAAAAGTATATCACATTGGAGTCGTCTCAGGACGGTCAACGAATAAGGATGAAAGGAGGAATCTATGCAGCATCTTGGAGAGCTGACAAGCAAATTGAAAGAGCAGGTGAACTCACAGTCGCAGGAAATGGAGCAAGCCGTACAGGACGTATTTCACGACTTGAGCGAGAGCTTGAGGAAGTACGCCGCAGCCGAGCTGAATACAATCAAAAACGATATGGACGAACAGCTGCAAAAGTTGAGAAAGAGGCAGTCCGCAATTTCGGCTTATCATTGGAAGCAAAATTTACTGGCAAATTTCCTATCCGCTTTGCTGCTAGTCATAGTGTCGGTCTCCATAACAGGATTCTACGGTTGGAGAATCAACGAGAATCACGAGGAATTAGCGAGAATCAACACACAAATAGCAAGCCAGAAGAAGAATATAAGCAAATTTACAGCATGGAAGATCAACGCATATCAGACCGAGAGTCAAAAATATCTGGTCTTTCCCAAGGGAATGAAGCTGGAAATAACACGCACAGAGAGCGGAAGTCCTGCGCTTTTACTAAAGAGGTAGATCATGAACGAGTTAAGTCAGAACTTATCGGAGGCATTGGGAAGAATAGAGAAGGAACAAAGTCGCAGGTTAAGCGACCAGGACGAGAAAATTGCCGAGCTGACAAGGGAGGTTCAAGGTTGTCGGGACTTGCAGAAAGACTTGGAAAGAGTCTTGAGCGAGTTGGAGCTGTTGTCGGGGCGTTTGGACGGGTAGTGGTGAGAAAACGGGTGAAAAATAAGGTGATGGGGCGTTAATGTGTGATGATACAGGATTTATTCACAATTTACAGGATTCCTAATCCTGGTGCCGCAGGTTCGATTCCTGCCGGGGTCACCATTTAGTACAAAAGTAGTACAATATTAAAGGGTTAACTCTTTTTTTTGAGTTAGCACTTTTTTGCGTTTATTTGCGGTATTTTTGGTGTGCTGCCAACCTTTGGTGCCAACCGGGGTGGGTGTATTCGTAAATTTGTATAATTAATTCTTGTTTTTAGTATGTTGAAACTATATATTATGACTGTCTAAACTAAAAGATTGAAGAGTAAATAGTTTGTCTTCATGCACAGTATGGTTTTCGCAACAATTTCATTAAAAGGTAAAATCCATGTCTAGAACAGCTGACAGCAAACATATTGCGGTCATCATTCGAGTCTACTCACGGGTGGACGATGCTAAAGCTCTTGTACAAATCATACAGCAATATTGGAAAAAAAATAAATATACCCTTTTTATAGCGCACAATGGCGCGAATGATGGTTATATCCTTGATGAAGAAATCAGACAACAGGCAGAGGTTATTGATGTTACAGAAAATTCAGGGCATCTATCTGGAGCTACCGATCTTGTAAAAAAAAGCTATGCGCATATTCAATGCCGTCAGGACATTGATTATGTGCTCTTTATAGAGTCTGATTTTTGGATTTTTGATGATGCATTGATTAATGAAGGTATTTTGTCTGGTGCTGATATTGCCACAACGATCTGGATCGAAAAAAGAAAATCACTTGGCGTTGACTTCTTTTTGATAAAAAAATCCTATATTGCCGCCCACCCGGAAATACTCAAGTGGGAGGCGTCACCAGAAACCGATATGCGGAACTTTGCCCATGAGAGCAAGGCAAAAATATATATTTTTAATGGGTTGCGTCCTGTACATGTTCCAGCACTTATGCGCAATCTTTTTGAGCATATGTTTAGCCCCATCTATTACGCAGGTGGGCGCTTTAGACTTTTTTCAAAGCACAAAGCTCTTTCGCATCATATCGAAGATTTACCAAAAGGTATGCATACTAAAAAAGCCATTGCTAATGCCCTTGTGCAAGAAATATTTTTTGCAGATATTCCGCTTTACCCATTGTCCTTTATAGACCTCTTTGTGCAGAGGATTGCTCGTTATGTGCCTCAGTCTTCTTGGTATAGGCGTTTTTTTATAAAATATTAGTAGGCTAATCAAGAGGCAGAGACTAACTTCTATAATAACCAAAAAAATCGAAAGATAATCAAATCCCCCCAGTGACCAAATCAAACCAATCAGGATGACCTTCAATTTTCATGATTATTTAACAATATGAAATTGAAGGAGATTTACTTATGCACGGGCTTGATGATTCACTGTTCAACGTAATCTTTTCATATACCAGAAAGCAGGCAATCGAAGACGGAAATTTAATCGTGTGACCGGGCAGGCGAAGCAGACCGGATTCAAGGTTCCAGTAGCGGTGTCTCTGAATCTGTATGCGAAGCACATCACTCCACCGAAAGGACTTGAAGGCGAAGGGCAGAGCGTTACTGGTCGACTCCATGACTTGTTCACCATGTGCTTGTTAGCTATGCAGGATAAGCTGGACCAGAGCAGGATAAGCTTTCAGGTCTTGTTTTTAACCAAGTCACAGCCTAGGACCCTTGAAGACGTAGAGGTTATCAGTCCGTGCGGGCCAGACGATGATATGAAGCCCTGCATTACTCTGATGCTGCCTGATGATGATTAAAACTGAATAGCTTGCTGGTTAACTGGACTGGAGTTGATCTATTTGGATTCTGTGGTATTTTGGGGATTCAAAACCATACAGGCTGAGAATAGAAGCAGGGGCAGTATGGTATTTACTGGATAGCAGGCGGATGCAGACAACAGCGATCCTGTGAATATGGGGATGGGGTGTGCCTCTGTAATCCTTCAGGGGCATCACCTGAAACTGAAAGGTTGGTCTACCAATTTTCTAAATTTCGCTTCTGTGGCGGTGTTCTGCGGTATAGAAAAGCACCATTTGGGTAGCGCCTTTTTAGCATAAATAGTGATTAATTAATGCCTGATAGTAGGCTGAATTCGAGATAATATATAGTATTTCAAAACTAGATTCACAATATATAGCATGGCTCAAAGATATCAAAGGACGGGGTGCCCGAGCGCAGCTCCGTTCGGTGTTAGCTGCAAATCGAGAGCTAATCTTTTTCTATTAGGGTAATTGTGCCCCGGATGGAGGCTCAATTCATTGATTGCTAATATCGGGAGCCGATTGAGATGGAGTTGATCGCGGGAAAGAATCAATTTGACCTACAGATAGCCCCAATCTTCATAAGCGATTCCAACACATCCCTTTCCGCAGGCAACTCCCCATAAACAATAGCCCCAAGCCCATCCCGATACGCGGAACTTAACGATCCCCACACTTTTTCTGTGTCAGCAAAAATAGGACATCCTGCAATATTCATGTCTATCCACTTGGCATCTCCAACCGGGGCTTCCTGATCATATTTACGCACCACTTCCAGTAGCTCATGAAAGGCAGAAGAGCCGACGAAGGTTTGAATTTCTTTCCTCTGCATAAGCTGGTGGATGTCGTAGATATGTCTGATTTTCTGGCGCAGAGATTCGATCGGAGTCTCACTGCATGATGCTTTGACTATTGCCATGACTTTTTCTGTGAAGGTCCGCTCAAGGCATAGAACCTGAAACGAGAAAGGCTGAAGGTCAAATTGCTTGATAATTTCATCTTGCCCACGGCTTTTCAGAAAGTCGTGAATATAAGTAGAAATCGGCATGGGCTGAGCTGGTGACGGATGGGCGAAGGCGTTAACTTCCAACAAAATTTTATTTGAAACAGGCCCAAATGTTCCATCGAATGACTTTGGGTACGAATAGTAGATCTTACGTATCATGGAGCCTTTGCTGCTGCCTTTCAGTTCTTCTTTTAAATCCACACTCGCTACTGTGGTGATTCTTTTGAGTAGCTTTTTTGTCTGGTTAGCTGGCTGGTCCTTGTCTGTAATGACGGCAAGGTCAACATCTTCTGAAAAGCGTTCGATACATCCGTATGCTTTGGAAAGTGAAGTCCCGCCTTTGAATACCGTCACATCTGCAAGGTCTGTCTGGGCAATGCGATAGATGGCCAATGTCAGCCAGTAATCTTTTTCAATGAAGATGTTTTGCAGGCGGAGGTGTTCTGCGGTGGCCTGAATTGCGTCTTTAAAAAGCTCTTCGGATTCATGAAGTTTCACACTATACCCCATGCCTTTTTGTTTCTCAGAATCGTTTCAGATATTGGCAATTTGTATTTCGTATATGGATTCAAAGTCGCACGCAATGACTCGATCAGAAAGGGTTTAGCTAACCCTTCAGGAATGGTTTCGCAAAGGTTTCCACAAAGGGCTCGAACCATGGGAGGGTATGCTTTCGCAAACTGAACAAATCTTTTCAATTCCCTTTCTGTAAGGTCTTTCATACTTTTCCCAACAGCAGCAACAATTTCGTCCGGTGTGCAATCCTGAGCTTTCTTGATGAATCTCAGAGCCTCAAGCAGTTCTAGCAGGGGAATGTCGTTTTCATCGATCGATGAAACATAACTGCGCACGAACTGGACTTGCAGTTTACCCACCGTTTGTTTTTTTCTGGGAGTGATAGTCGCAATGGTTAGAGTACTCGGAACCTGCGTGGCTATCTGGAGTTTGAGATATACTGACTGTCCGGTGAGGAGTCCGGTTATTTTGTCGCCTTTGCGTGTCAGAAAAGAAATAAGTTCCTCATCAGAAGGGCTAACTTGCCCAAAAATAGTTTCCTTGGGGCGGTAGAAAGCCCCTTTAGCTTGTCGGATTAAAAACTGCTTTTTCACCAGACGTTCCAACGCTTTTGCCAGAGCTTGCGGCTTGCTTTTCTGCAAGTCTCTAAAGTCCTGATAAGTGATGATCTTCCCCGGCGGGATCGATTCTATATAATTATTTATCTGCGCTGAAACCTGCATGATTTAATTCTCTCCTGAAATAAAGTTATTCTCCTTTTGTTATTTGTCAAGTTTTTAGTGGTTAAAACGTGACAAAAAGATTACATAAACCTGCTAATCCTCCAAAACCTTAACAGCCTTCCTGAGTCCATCAGGGGCAAGGTGTGCATAGCGTTGAGTCATTTTGAAGTTACTATGGCCCATAAGCTCTTTTACAGTGTACAAGTCTGTTCCAAGCTGGACATGCCATGATGCGAATGTGTGACGGAGATTATGAAAGCACATTTTTTGTCTTGAGTCGTCTACGCCTTGGTTGAACATCTCCGCAACGATTCTGCCATATGTTTTAGAAACTCGTGCAAGTTTGTCTCCATTAACTGTGTTGAACAGGCGGTCTGAATTTGAATGAGGCTCTATAGCTCTTCGTTCTAGCATTTCGCGTACGGGCTTAATGAAAAAAGCCTTTCGGTTTACTGGGGTCTTTGGATCTCTGATATAAATATCTTCATTTTCGAAATCGATGTCCTGCCATGTAAGGGATGCTATTTCTCCGAATCGTAATCCGCAGTATAAGGCTAGAATAGCCATGTCGTGGGTTTCGGGGGATCTTGTTTTTAGCTCTTTGAAAAGTCTGGTTGCTTCATCTTTCGTCAAAAAGCGGGTGCGCCGATTGTCTTTTTTTGGGAGTTTCACTTTTTTAGTGGGGGAGTCTTCTGCAACAAGTCCATCGCGTTTTGCAAGATTCCATACTTGTGAGATCACGGCTAAAGCATAGTTGACAGATGCTACACTTCTACCCTTTGCAAACATAGCGGATGAAACTTTTTCAATATCTTTAGCTTTGAGACTTACAAGCTGAACCTTGCCTATCTTCAGGCATATCCAATTTCTGTAGAGTGCCGATTCAGCTCCGAGAGACCCGACAGACTTATAGTTTTGCGTTGGCCAGTAGCTTTGTTTCCAGAAATCAGAGAAGGTGATAGATTCTTTTTCTTTTGTTTTTATCTCTTCTTGTTCTTGCAGATATTTCTTCTGGTTCTTTTTCCGTTTTTCTGAAAGTGAGAAGTCGCCTTTGCCTGTTTTATAAGCTTCCTTGAGCTTTGAAAGTTCTATCGCTGCTTTTTGCTCAGTCCAACCTTCGCTAGCCCAACCTAGAGTCGGTTGAAATCTTTTTCCAGCTGCCGCATAGCGTAAGCCATAGCACTTATCAAATTTGACCCCATGCTTTCGAGTTTCATGCTGGTACCAGCGAACACCTGAAAACTTTGTAGAAGTAATCCACTTTCTTTTTTCCTTCGCCATACGTGCCTCCAAAAGTGCGGTACCACTTAGGTACCACTTTTTGTAAAAAACAACCTGAAATATGGTGATATGAAAATAAGTGTAAAGTCGTCAAGTTTCTTTTAAACAAAGGGATAATGTGACGTTTTGTGAGGTGAAATGAAGGGTGAAATAATTGAATGGCATTCAAGAGGCCAAGAGTTCAATTCTCTTCAGCTCCACCATATATTTCAAGGGTTTACGAGTAATGTCGTAAACCCTTTTTTTGTTTTACGTACAGCCTTTACGTACAAAGCCTCTAAAAACGCAGAAAACCCGCCTCAATTGAAGCGGGTTTTCTGCGTTTGCATGACTTGCACAATTTGGCGATGAAAATTTAAAGTTGTGGCAAAACCTCAGAAGCCCGCGCCCGATCCGCTGAATGTGGTTCGTAGTAATTTTTCATGATCATCCGGACGCTGGTTCCGGCCAAATAGGCTATGGTTGACATCTCTATACCCTGGTTAAGCATCGTTGTGATCCAAAGGTGACGAATATCGTAAAGGCAAACGGGGTACGGTAGATCTGCACCTTTCGGGCCTGTTGCTCTGGTCAGTGAGCGGCGAACATGCGTAACAGGTTTGCCTTTGTATTCTATGATGAATCCGCTTTTGTGCTGCAGCTCCGAGAGGTAAACTTTTTTTATAAATTCGTCTGAACATTGAATCGTAGCCCATTTATTTACTTTCGTATGAAATACTTTAATTTCGCCGGTTGTGTAATTCACATTGCTATCGTAGCGCAGGGAAAAGAAATCTAGCTTTCCCGCTCTTACCGGGATATTCCAGGCAACATCAAGAACCCATGCTAAATGGTCCGGTGAATGATCCTGAATGGATCTAAGATCCTTAACTGTAAGCATTGAATGACGGCTGGATTCTTTTCCTTTTTTCCATAGCCCTAATGGATTTTTTTGAATCAATCCGTGATCCTGTCCGAACTGAAAAATAGATCTTAAGTATCCAATATAGCGGTTTCTTGTTGATTGGGAAGAATCTGAATAATGCGTGCTGATGATTTTCATAACATCGGCTTGAGTTATTAATCGGCAAGGTCTGCTACTAAGTTCTTCAGCAAAATAATTATTGAAAACGTTTGCCCAGTCTTTGAGCCATTTTTCCCGCCTGCCTTGCGCTTTTTTTTCGTCAATCCACATTTGGCATAGCTCGTCAATATAGATCCCTTCAGATCTATGAAGCGGCAAGGCTTCACCCTTTGCTTTCTTAAGCTTAATTTCAAGATCAAACTGAGTAGCTTTTTTTTGTCCGGCCTGAGTTTTGCCGAATGAACGGGATCTTAGTTTTCCGAATTCGTCACGGAAATCAACAATCCAGTATCCATCTTTTCGCTTTCTAACACTCACTTTAAACCTTTACCCTGTTGAATTTTCTTCTGCGCAGATTTGGTTGCTTGCTAAATGTTTCGGGACTCACCATCCAAAGATCAAGCATGGATTCCGGAAATCTATTCCGCTCCGGACCAGCTAAAGGAATCTCATAACCTTTTAATTTTTCATCGAATGTCGAAACTGCATATCCACAATATTCAGCCGCTTTTTTCTTGTTGTAAAACGGCCCCTTGATGCTAGTTATATCCATAATTGCCTCCCTCAAATCCCTTTAATAATGTGACTAATCTTTATAAAAAGCGTTGTTGATCGCCTAATTTAATAGGCTTTTATGTCCTCAACGTGAGGCACAAGCTAGGCTATTATATCCTAATTATCAAGATAGTTATATTTAAAATCTTACAAATGTACATTTGCAGGAAAATGAAGGGGTGGAAGTGGAAGATCCTATTGATGAACTTTTTCAGTTAGTTGAAGCAATTGATTTATGTAGTAAAACAGCGCCTTCAGGGTTGTCTTATATGTTGAAAATATTGAAGAACAGATTGTATCAAGTTGTTCTAAAGCTTGAAGAGGAAGAAGTGGTGAAGGAGTAATATAATGAGGCCCGATTATTTCGGGTCTTTTAGGTTTTTGTTGTACTGGTCGACCTGCCAGATCAGACTTGGGAATTCTATATTTAATATGCTGCTGATTCTTTCTGATTCTGAAAGTGTTAATTTTCTTGGTTTTCCTCCTCCTCTTGGGTCTCTGATTCTGCGCCATTGTCTAACTGCAATTTCTTCTGACAAGTCAGGGAAGAGTTGCCGCGCAAAATCTGAATGTGAGATTCTTTTTTCAGTAAGATAATTAACTATAAATCTCACAAAAACCCTTTCAAATTCTATTTTCATTGAGTTCTCCAGATTGCTTTTTGTACTGTATAGGATTCATTATCCTAGCAGTAAAGGTCTATTTTATCCTTGACTAGATAGGATTATTAATCCTAAGTCTACATACATGAGAAACAGAATAATAAAACACATTAGATATATCGAAGAGAAGACGGGATCTTATTCTAGCTCTGCAAGGCTTTTGGGTATTGATCCACGCACTTACCGCAATCAGCGTAAAGATTTGAAGATGACTCGAAGCGCACGCAGGGCAATTATTTTAGCTGCCAAATATTTACGATTGAAAATAACGCTTAGAATTCTGAGAGAGGATTATGGCGTTCCAATTGAAGATATCCGCGCCGCATGTAAGCAAGCAAGAACTATATAAAATAAACAGGTAAAACCAATGGATAACAAAGAAAGCTTACTTCCTCTTGATGCTCTGGATGCCTTCAAACTTGCGCTTGAACTCAGCGATAAATCAAAACAGGAGATCTCGCATGAAATGGGCTGGCAGGACTACCATACCAACCGGATTTTTTCCCCTGAGCATTACTATTGTTCTTATGAAGATCTTCCAAAGTTTTGTGCTGTTGTTGGCAATAATATCGTTATTGAGTGGCTGGCTGTTAAGGCTGAAAATTACGAACAGCCGTTGTCAGTAGAAGAGATTGATTGCACGGCTTTACTGTTTCGCGTTGGTCAGATCTTCGGAGAAACCAGTGATGTGGGAACTGAGGTTCAGGCCGCTATAAAAGATGGCAAGCTGGAACCGTCCGAACTGCGCAGGATCATCAAAGAATTAACTCAGCTGACAGATAAAGCTATGAAAACGATCGGAGAGATCCGGAAGGCAGAAAGAGATCTTACAAAGATGATTAAGGAATCTGCCTAATAAATTTTGCATGTCGACCTCCTTTGCTGAAGCCTGCCGAAGTCGGGATAATCGGCATTATCTGCGGTCCTTCCCTCCCTCAAATATAATAAATTAAATTGCATAGGGAAGGGCTGCAGATAATTAAATGAAGAGTGATAACAATTCAATATTTCAAATAGAAAACGCCCTAACCAAATACTGGCAAGGGCGTTTCTTGTGAAGGGTAAAAATGAACTACAAAAAAGACTTGTATGAAATGTTCAGAGCTTCACCCAGCTTCTTGGCCATTTCCAAGGTGATAGGCCGAACACCTCTTTCCATTTCAGAAATGTTGTTCTTGTGTATCCCTGTTGCGGCAGCCAGTTCAATCTGTGTCATGTCTTCACGGAATCTTGCTCCGCGCAGAAGATCGCCGGGGGTAACATCTGGAAAAGCTTCATCTACGGTGATGATTTCTTCTCCTTCACTGTTTTTTTCCATGACTTCAAGACCTGCCAGCAACCAGAAAGACTTTGTGCTTTCAATGATTTTAGCGGCCTCTTTTGCAGGAATACGGACGCAGAAATCAACCGAATCTTTTGTAATTGACCTTCTCGTGAGTTCCAACATATTTGACCTCCATTACTTGAATACTGTTCTTTTCCACCTTCCAGACAGCCACATAGCGGGGTTTACCTTTGTTCAGGTGGCAGTGGTAAACGCTTTCCATTCCTTTCAACTGTCCATAGTTGGCCCAGCCGAATTGTTCTGGACCATCCTCTTTGAGTCTGTTGTTCAAAAGGAAGAAAGCCTGCTGCACTTGTTTTGGCAGTTTCTTGATTTGCTTCTGCAATTTTGTGGAAATGTTTACTGTCCAGTTCATGAATACAAAGTAAGCCCTGACAGGTTACTTGTCAACTATGATAGTTTATTTTTGTTTAGGATAGATCACCCTAGCTACTTGACAAAATTAAAAGATAAAGGGCATTCTGAAGTCCTCAAATCTAGAACGGTGTTCTCCAGCCTAACTGGGGACTTTTTATTGCGCATTAGCGCACCCTATGAATCTGACGGGATTAGTCCATTCTTTTTAGAAGGTACTAATCCTGATAGACAGGGCAACCAGAATCTCCATGTTGTGAAGCATGGGGGCGTCGTTCTAGGCGTTGAGAATTCTGGTTGCTCTTTTGTTTTTGGGAGACTGAGCAGCCGACACTCAAAACTAGAACGGAGGCTATCATGGCCAGACAAGACCTGTCCCCTAATCAGGCAATTTTCTTCCTCTTTGACGCATGCACTGCGCTCGAAACTCTTAAGACTTTACCAGACGAACAAATCTCCGCCGGAGCCAAGATTCTTATTGATCTTGTGGCTCATGGCGTGTGTTCGTGCGCGGTGGTTTTGGACGATGCAATTGATGTTGAAGCAGAAGGGGGAAATTAAGATGGAAAGATTCACAGTTAAATTTTTGAATGATGATGCAGAGGATGCTACCTATCAATGTCCGTGTATGGCCATAGCCGCCAGCCTGTTTGCTGAAGAAGAAGCAGAAGTGGGAATGATCGAAACACAGGATGAATTTGACGATATGCCGCCCATTGAAGTTACGGATTCCGAAGGTAATAAAAAACTGTTCCGTATCAAAATCCGAAAAGAGATTTCATATATTCCTAGTGAGGTGGCTAATGACCAATAACCCCCCTCCCAAATTCACAGTAAACATTGACGAAGTAGTGCAAGCCCTGCGCACTTCTCAGTTTAATTTTACTGAAACAGGAACGGCATTCATTAAAGGTGAATGCCCGTCCTGTGGTAAAAATGAATTATATATATCCAAAGAAAAGCCGTGGCAGATGAAATGCAACCGGCTAAACAAATGCGGTTATGAAGAAGCAACCAGGAACGTTTTTCCGGAAGTGTTTGCGGACTTCTCCAGAAAGTATCCGGCAACGGAAGAAGAACCAAACAGAACAGCGGATGCTTTTTTAGGAATAGACAGAGCCTTTGACCTTTCGCGGATTCGTGGCTGGTATGAACAGCAAGCTTATCAGATTCCTAGAACTAATCAGCATTGCAATACGGTACGTTTCTATTTTGATAAAGAGCGCACACGGTACTGGGAACGGCTGATAGATAAAACTAAGAAGGATGGCCAGAAAGCAAACTTTGGCGGCCAGAAAAAGCAAGACGGAACTTTATACAAAGGTGATGCATGGACACCGCCAGAACAAGAGCTGAAGGAAGGGGATAAATGCTTTCTCGTGGAAGGTGTTTTCCACTCCATAGCCTTGCATCATCACGACAAGAAATCAGCGGCTTGTTTCAGTTGTAATAATTTCCCGAAGAACTTTATTGAGCAGCACAAAGGAAAGGGTATCATCTGGATCCTTGCGCTGGATGGTGACAAGGCCGGAATGGATTACAGCCGGAAACACGCAAGAAAGCTCCGTGTGATGGGCGAAAAGTACGAAGTTTACCAGCTGCCGGAAAAACAGGATTGGGATGATCTGCACAGAGCTGGAAAGATCAATTCAACCTTCCTGAAGGGCTGCGAATATCGCGGTAAGCTGATGATGGCCGAGACTGTAGAAGAATGCGCCTACATCAAATATTGCAAGTTCACTTCCAGGAAGTTTGTAATTAACTTCCGGAACCGTCTTTTCAGTGTGAAAATTGATATTGGACAAATAGTTGAAGATCTTGAAGGCGATCCCATCGAAACGGATGATGGTTTTAAAATATTCCTGTCTAATTGTGACGTGATAGAAATCTGCAACCGTGATCCTCAGTGCCTTTACCGTGAAGTTGATGAAATTCTAGGCGAACAGTTTTATGTGTTCAAGATCCATTCCCCGAAAGGTGAGCCGGAAGTGGTTAGCTTTGAAGGAACCAATATTGCTTCAGCTGATGCCTTTCATAAAGCCTTACTGAATAAAACAGGCGGGGGAATCTTCAATGGTTCCCCTGCTGATATGCGAGTGCTAACAGGGCGCTGGCTCCGTGACGCGCTGCCCATTGTCCGCTCAATCCCCTACATTGGTTACGACAAAGAATCAGAGACATATGTTTTCCCTTCAGCCGCCTATCATAACGGCCGTGAAATACTTCTGAATGAAAATAAGTTTTTCGACTTCGGAAAGACTTTCATTAGACCGGGGCTTAAATCCGTTTCTATTTGTTCGGATGGTAAATTTGATCCACGCTGGTTGCCGGATTTTATGAAGGCATTTCACTGGCAAGGCGTTGCCTTACTTGCGTTCTGGCTTGGCTCGTTGTTTGTTCAGCAGATCCGGCAAGACCATAAAAGTTTTCCATTCTTTGAATTCACTGGTGATCCCGGTGCAGGTAAATCAACCCTGCTTGAATTCCTTTGGAAACTGGTTGGCCGTGAAGGTTACGAAGGGTTTGATGTTATGAAGGCCACCGTTGCAGGACGACGCAGAGCATTCAATCAGGTTTCTAATCTTCCGGTTGTAATTATAGAATCAGACAGAGACAGCGGCGTTTCAGACGGCAAACAACGGCAGTTTAACTTTGATGAATGTAAACCATTCTATAACGGCCGTGGAACCGGAACACTCGGTGTGGCCAGACGAAATAACGATGTTGATGAATCATTGTTTCAGGCTTCGCTTATTATCTCCCAGAACGCAGAGGTTGACGGATCGGAAGCACTCCTTCAGCGCGTGGTTCATTGCCATGCGGATAAATCGCACCACGGAGCTGGCACAAGAGACATTGCAAGATTCTTTGAACGATTAAGCAGTGAAGACGTTTCCGGCTTTCTTAAAGAAGCACTCAAAAATGAAAAGAAGATTCTGGCCACTTTCTTTGAAGCCTTTGACCGCATCGAGCAGGACTTTTCTTCAAAGCTTAAAAATGAACGAATAGCTAAGAATCACGCACAGGTTGCCGCCTGTGGCCATGCCCTTAAGGTTTTATTCCCGAACATTGAGGATCGGAGTACGCAAAGGCTGCAGGACTACCTATTAAGTAGAGCCTTGCTACGTGAAGAACGTCTTGCGGCAGATCATCCGCTGGTTGAACAGTTCTGGGAAACTTTCAGGTATTTAAATTCGGAAACTAAAGCTTCAATTGATTACACGCTGAACCATAGTGCTGAACCAGATCAGTACGCTATAAACCTGAATCATTTTAAACAACGTTGTCGCGAAAACGGTCAAGAAGTTCCAGACATGAAGGAGCTGAAGAAGCTGCTTATTCATTCCAAAAAGCATGAACTGATTGAAAAGAACAGGTCTGTGCGCAGTAAGTTGTTTGATAAAGTTGTTAAGTGCTGGGTTTTTAAAAAATAACATTTAGGAGGAAGAGCCGTGTCAGATCTGAGAAAACAAATTCCAAATGTATTAGATATAAGTCCGGAGAATCTTAAATGGTTGACTGAAGTCTGGTCTGCTTACACTAGGGTCAACATGTCTAAAAAAAATGTTCTAGACATGTTGAAGATGGCTGAAATGCTTTGTGGCGCAAAACAAGTGAACGTATCAGAACAGCTTCATTTTCTGCATGATCTTCCTGAAGAACCTATTCTACAGCAGTTTTGGAATATAGTAGAAAAACACTGGGTAGATTTGAATCACAAAAAAAATGATTATGAGCTGGCAATAAACCTGAATCAGTTTATGAACTTTTGTGAAAAAAACGGATACACAGGGTTTGATCGTATGACTTTGATAAAGTGGTTGCCGTACTCGCAGCAGTATCAATTCATGGAAAGGAATAAGGCCGTACGCAGTTGTCATGATAGTAGAGCCGTAAAGTGTTATATATTTAAAAAATTACAGTAGGTTATGTGTATATACGCGCGCACATGCGCACACGCGTGTGTGAGTTTGAATTAAGTCGC
This sequence comes from Maridesulfovibrio ferrireducens, assembly GCF_016342405.1. Lineage (NCBI taxonomy): Bacteria > Pseudomonadati > Thermodesulfobacteriota > Desulfovibrionia > Desulfovibrionales > Desulfovibrionaceae > Maridesulfovibrio > Maridesulfovibrio ferrireducens. The sequence continues at coordinate 372,728 of NZ_JAEINN010000001.1, forward strand.
TATAGGGGGCTACGGAAAGAGGTGACAGTGGTTACAAAAAATAAATATATATATAACATATTCAAATATATTAATAATTGGTTAAAGTCTTATAGTTACAAGTAAGGCACAACTGGTGACAATGTAACCTATTTTTGAAACCAAATTGCAAAAAGTTAACATACTGAAATAATTGAATGTCACCTTTTTAGTAACCTCAATGTCACCTGTTTTAGGACTTTCAGGTTACAATAATAAATCAAAGATATTGAGTGTTTAGGTAGTATGGAAGGTTTTACGCATCAATGTAACCTCTTTCCGATGCCCCTACCCCCTTAAGTTTTAGGAGAGCATCATGGAAGTAAACGGATATCTTAAAGTAGATGGCAAGGCGCGTAAGGTTTTACACGTAGGATCTGAATCAGTAAGGCTGGAAGGTGGTAAGGAAATACCCATGAATTTGATTGGGCTGTATCCCTATTCTGGATCGGAGCCAGAGCCGCGGCAATGTAAACAACGACAACTTAGCTTGATATGATAAGGAAAATGAGCTAGGATCTCATATCCTACTTTTTTTGGTATGTTTTTATAGGTTGTATTTGTTTGTATGTAATAATAAAGGGGCTGAGTATGTGTGTGCTGGCAGACAAAGATCTAGAAAAACTTATTTCAAGCGGTGAAGTAAAAATTGAACCAAAGGGTGAGTATTCTATTTCTCCTGCTTCTATTGATTTGAGGCTAGGATGCTGTGCCTATAGATACACTAAAGATAGATATACGCTGGGAGAAGAATTTCCTTCGGACTTGTTGGATGAGTTTGAATTTATAGAGCATGAAATAGGGCCAAATGATTCGGCTCATATTGCATTAGCACAGAGTATAACTATTCCTGAAAGTCATTGTGGAATTTTAAAGCCTCGCTCTAGTATTACAAGACTTGGGTTGTCTATTAGCGAAATATTTATTCAGCCTGGGTATAGTGGTGTTCTCCCTGTTCACATTACTAATAATTCGTCTATGACCATTACAATTGTTCCAGGGGTACGAGCTGTTCAGCTTGTTCTTTTTAGTCTTTCTTGTTCTCCTAGGAATAAATATGAAGAGGGCAGCGATGCAAAGTATTTTAAGGAGCAGGCTTCACATTCTTTGATTCATACAGATCAAGAGTTAAGTGCTATGGCTCAATCTCTTAGAGACGGATCAGGTGTTTCTCTCTATCGTAAAATGATGGGTAAATAGTATGAGTTCTTGCTCTTCTGAGGAAAAGATAAAAGAAAAAATATTAGACGGTCTTGTTGTAGATGCCTGTTTAACTATGGAATCTGATTGCGTTCAAATTGATGTAGATAAATTGAAAGAGCTTAGGCCTAATATTGTTAGAATCGTAGGGCCTCAAGCTGATGAGTTGCTCAGAGATTATAAAGCTAGTGTGTCGATTGAAGAGGTTAAAGATATAATTGTGAAAGATGTTCGAAAAGAACTGACTCATGCTTCTGCATTGGATAGGTTTTTGGAATCATCTTTTACAGTGATTCTTTTTATTTTTGGTCTTTTTTTTGCTGTTTTACCTCCTGCTCTTGAAGGCAAAAGTAATATAGAATTTTTGTATTCTGATGTTTTTTTGCAAACAAAGAATATTATGTATGGTTCTTCAGGATTATTTTTTTTGTTGCTAGCTTTAAATATAATAATTCGCTACCGTCGTTCCCCTCGGTAAAGATCTTTTCCTTAAAAAATATATATGAAACACCCTCGGTACTGAATCCAGTGCCGAGGGTTTTGTTATTCTGTTTCAGGTTTAAATAGTTTTGCGTGGCTTGGGTGGTATAGAGGATGAAGCGGGATTGCGACTCTTAACTCTTTTAAGAGATGTAGTTTGTCTTCTTGGTGGAATAATGTGTAATATAAAAGGAATCGAAGAATTTCTTTCGGAAGTTTAGCAAAAACTAATTGTTCATAATTGTTTTCACTTACGTCGTTTTTTTTGATGCCTTCTAATATATTGTAAAAGTGATTTGCTAGAAAAGTCTCAGTATAGGACAATTGGATTTTTTTAGTTCGTAGCTCGTCAATCCGCGTTCCATATTTTTCTAAATCTTCTTGTAGTTCCATCTCATATATTACCTCTTCACCGTTGTTGCAGTCATATCCAAAATCTATGTCATAGGAGAAATTTTTATCCAAAAATTCATCTGTAGCAGAGTTGAGTATAGGGTCGATGCCTTTTTCAATAAATTCTTTTATAGCATTATCAAATAAATCAAGATTTTTGAATAAGTAGGTCTCAAATAATTGTTGTCTTGAATTTTGTTGTTGTGCTTTGATTGCCTGACGTTGATCTACCAAATCTTCCCGTTGAAGCCATAATGCACCGAGAAAGAAGATTGTTCCAGCCAAGGATAAGAATGGGGCTACCGCTCCAGATAAGAAAGATCCAATCTGTGCAGATTTTTCAAAATCTATGCCCCCCAAATTTAAATACCCTTGGCTCTGTGTCTTAAGCAAGAAAATGAATCCAATAATGAGTCCAAAGATGATAATGGAAATTCCAATCGTAAGAATAATTTTATAGTCTCTCATAAATTTACCCCCAACCCCGCAAACAATTCCAACTGCTCCGCATGCCCCATACTCTGAATTTTCTTCCGGAGAGGGTCAGGCAGATCCAAGGCCGAAGGGCTTAACGTGTGTGAAAAAGTAAGATCCATAACAAATGAATGGCCACACTCAGGATTCTTGCAAGAGCAATACAACTTCTTGTATGACTCAGCTTCCTGTGAACTGGATTCAATCCTCGCTAATTGTCCGCATCTATCACAACGTATTCTTACACTCACGGTGTTAACCCCTCCGCTTAATTATTATGCTGATACTTGTACCGCTTCAAAGCTGATTTTACCAGTGTTTAAAAGGTGATCGTTGATTTCAAGTAGCGTTTCTCTGATGGGTTCAATTTCATTTTCTTTATAAACAGCATCTACTTTTGTTATGTCTCCAAATCCTGTCATATTTTGGGGTATGATGGCGGCCAGTGCAGGCGGCATTCGGTGCGCTGCTATGATATCATCACGCGAAATATTCTTGATTTTTTCAAGTTCATCTTTGGTGGAGAAGTCACCAACGGGAATAATTTGAATATCTTTTTCACGGCCGTTCGGAATGTGTAAGAATGTGTTCTTGAAATTACCTGGACCTTTTGTTGATTTTAGAGATTTGCGAATCTCATTTTGTTCTTTTTCTCCTAGCGATGCTGAAGAAGAATAGAAGATGTAACCCGTGTGCGCACCGTTCAAGTAGTATTTGCGCCTGAATAGTGTTGCATCTTCATTAAGAAGCATGGACTGAATCGCACCCAGATAACCGGGCATTCCATAAACAGATTGGGACACATCATAATTTTTTATATGAACGACTTCACCAGCCTTGAAATTAACTATTTCGCCGATTGTGTTTAATATACAATATGTATCTGGTTCTTTTGCTCTGCGCATATTGATAGCCGGCAAATGTCGCACTTCAATCACTTCTTTAAAATGATTGCGGACTAGCTGAAAATAGCTGTTTGCAAAAACATTATAATCTGTTGTTGCTGCAAGCATAGCTCTACGCTTCAGGACTTTGGATCCCTTAAAACCGCGCATTACAAGCTGGGTTTTAAAATCCAGAATAGGGCCATGGTAGGCGTTTGCTCTTAACAGCCTAGCTAGTCCCGTCCACGGTGTAGGTGTTGAATAATAACGGCCATTGTCCAGCAACCAGATTCCGAGATTATCTGTTATGTGAGAAGAAAGAACCGGTTCTGGATCGCCAAAAGCAAATGTTTCTGCTTTACTCATATAATTTACTCCTAAAATTCTACTATTACGCCGTTAGATTGATTTCTGATTGGTTCGTGTGAAAGGGCGTGCATGACGGACCATGCAACATCCGCATGGCCAGTTGTTGCAGTACGTCTTGCCGCGTATATAATTTTTCCTGAACTTGATGTTGTTTTGCGAATAGTCATAAAGGCGTGGGCTATTTCTGTCTGAGCTGCATCCCATTCAAGACGGCTTTCTTCTATTACTTCAGCAGCTTTTAGAACCATATGGTTTTTGCTTTCAACGCTATAATGAATAGCGGTTGCATTTGGGTAGAACTCCATAACTTTTTCAAAAACTCCGTAGCCTGGGCCCGTAACATCAACGCCCATGAATTGAACATTATACCGCGCGCAAATTTCTTTGATTCGTGCAGCTTGGAACGTGAAAGACTTGTTCAGCCATTTGTGTTTTTCAATTACTCGGAATTTTCCACCTTCTTTTAATGGCGGCAGTAGAACAACAAAGGATGCATCATCTTTGAATCTGGAAGGATCATAACCACACCACACAGGCAGATTGCCAACTGGTTTAGGGTCAAAGATGTTTATGTCTTTCCATGTGTCCAGATCTACACCGCACTTTTCGAGCGAATGCAGTTTGAAGACTGAAAAGGTATCATCCACAAATTGACACATAAACAGGTTCAAGAATACATCACGCGCGTATTCCAGTTCCAGATCCTTACGGTCAAAGAGATCACAACCGCCATTCTTCGGACCGCCTTTTTCCGCATCTTCAAGCGTGATGATTTTACGCCAGATATTATCCGGACATTCAGCACCGGCTTGCATTTCTGCAAAGGTCGGGAATACGGCTCGTTTCTTTTTAAATCGCTGGTTGTAGTTTTCGCCGCTCCAAAGCGGGTAGGCTTCGTGATTTATAGTTGATGGAGTGGAAAGGAATGTTCTGCGCCATTTTTTATGAGCGGCCATGCCTGTGGCCACGTTATAAAGTTCACTGAATTTATTGATCCAGAAACATTCATCTATATAAACATGACCGTGATAGGACTGCGCAGACTTAGAATTGTTGGAAAGGAAATATAGTGTAGCTGGTCCCTTGGCGGTATGCAGCACAATGGGATTACCTTTCAGTTCAATATCGAAATGCTCTTGTGCAAGGGCTACAATGTAAGCGCGGAATACTTCAGCTTGCGCCCTGGTAGCTGAAAGAAAAATTTGGTTATCGCCAGTCAGGCAAGCATCTTCAAAAGCTTCCTGCGCAAAGTACCAAGTTGCACCGATCTGGCGGGACTTGAGCAAGAACCGGTTGCGGCGCTCTTTATTCTCGTAAAGTTCTGTCTGGTAATGAAAGTATGTTTTGTGAAATTTGTCTTGAAAATCTGCCAGCGTTAAATGGGAAACATCATTTTTAATGATCTTTCCTTTACGCTTTTTGTTGTTCTTTTTGCCGCTGTTTTTATTACCCTGGTGCGAGTCTTGTTGCGCGGATCCGTCTGCCGAATCTTCGAATCCATTCTTTCTAGTCGCTAATCTGGCCAGCCTTTCTAAATGATAAACGAGAGAATCAAGTTCTTTCAATTCGAGCTTGGTTTTGTCTTCCCGTTCTACAAGCAAAGTTATCCTTCTACGGATCGCTTCTTCTGCTGATTCATGCGCTATTAAATCATTCCAGTTTCCTACATCTGCCCAATGATACAAAGTGCGCTTTGGAACATTCAGATCTTCAGCTATCTCTGATATTTTTAATTTACGCAGGTATAGTGATCTAGCTGCTTGTTTTATTTCATCTGCGTATTGTGACATTCGCTCACAATACATGAATTATCTTCATATTTTCTATTCTAGTTTCCTATTACTGCATTGTAGGAATTGCTTTTCTTGTTGCAATGCATTGGCAGGGGTATTGTTGTGTCTATGAGTAAATTAATAACTGGGTTTATCAAGATTGGTCAGAGTGGGCCGACTGCTGATGGACGGACGATTGAAGCAGCTTGGTTGAAAGAAGCTGCCGCTTCTTATGATCTGGACCAGTATGTTTCATTGATCTGGCCTGAACATTTCCGCTTTTTCGGGAACGCTGGAAAGGTTGTTGAATTGAAAGCTGAAGAAAAGGACGGGATAACTTCTCTATATGCGAAGTTGCAGCCAGGTGAACAGCTTCTTGCTTATAATAAATCCCGCCAGAAACTTTTCACCTCCATGGAACTAGATTCAGATTTTGCCAAGTCCGGCAAATGTTATCTTACAGGCTTGGCCGTTACAGATAGCCCCGCATCCCTCGGAACGCATGAATTGATGTTCTCACATCGCAAGCAGAATGAAAAAAATATCATGCTGTGTGGAGTTGAATTGGATGCAAACAGCTTTTCCCAGGCTGAAGCTGCTGATGAATTTGAGCCGCCCAGCTGGTTCAAAAAATTCATGTCTCAGTTTGGCTCTAACAATTCCCATGTCGAAAAAAAAGAACCTGAAAATTTCAAAGTAGAGGACACAGAACAGCCTATGAATGCAGAACAATTTAAACAACTAAATGACTCTATCGCAGGGCTTGGAGTTCAGTTTTCGGCACTCGCTGAATCCATGAAACCCGGCAAAGGAGAAGTTCCGGCCGAAGGCGTGAATGAGCAGCCAGCGGATGCAGCTGAACCTGATAAGTTTTCAGAGCTTTCCGCCCAGATGAAAGAGCTTACAACTTCCGTGAAAGACTTTACTTCCCGCCTTGAAGGTGCAGCCGGTTCCACTCCTGTCCCTGAAAATGATGGTGCTGCAGCTGATGGAGGGCTTATCTAATGAATAGCCATTCAAGAAAGCAATATTCTGCGTTGCAGGCTAATCTTGCGAAAGGTTACGGCGTTCAGAATGTGACCGAGCAGTTCACTGTTGAGCCGAGCGTTGAACAGCGCCTTCAGGATAAGATTGTTGAACAGTCCACTTTTTTACAGAAGATCAACGTAATTACCGTTGATGAAATGACTGGCCAGAACATCCTTGGCTATGCAAACGGGCCTGCTTCCGGACGTACTGATACTAGCGGAGATAAGGAACGTGTGCCGGTTAACCTGCTTGGCATGGATTCCAACATTTTTACGCTGCATCAAACTGATTCTGATGTTTACATGCTTTATTCCCACCTTGATGCATGGGCTAAATTTCATGACTTCCAGGAACGTTACGCTCGTTACGTTCAAGCTCGTATTGCAAATGACCGTGAAGTTATCGGCTGGAACGGTGTTTCTGCTGCTGCCGACACTAATATTACAACCTACCCGTTGATGCAGGATGTCAATAAGGGGTGGCTGCAGTACATGCGTGAAAAACGTGCAGCAAATATCCTTGCTGAAGGGGGATCTGTTGCCGGAGCAATCAAAGTCGGCACTGATGGTGATTTTAAAAGCATCGACCATATTGTTGCTGATTTGAAACAGGGCATTCCTAAATGGCTGCGCAAAGATCTAGTCGCTTTGGTTGGTGATGAACTTGTCGGTACCGAGTCTACGGGGCTTTACAAGGCTATCGTTGATGATCCGGTTAAGAAACTTGCTGCTACAGCTTCACTTGAAAAGTTTGGCGGTCTTCCCTGGGAAACTCCTTCTAATTTCCCTGGTCGTGGTCTGGTTATTACTTCTTATTCAAATCTATCTATTTACACACAGTCTGGCTCTTGGCGCAGGAACCTTAAGGACAAGCCTGAAAAGAACCGTGTTGAGGATTTCAACTCCCGCAATGAGGGATATACCGTTGAAAATACCGAAGCTTTTGTTGCTTTGGAATTTGATAATGTATTGATTTCTGATGGTGCCGGCGGTTGGGCATAAGCTGAAAGCTTAACCAAGTTAATTGAAAATTGAATCCAGTGGCGGGGGCTGATGCTCCCGCCAATTTTAAGAAGGAAAAAATTATGAGTTTAATGTTAGCGCATCAAAGAAAAATGAAAGAGCAGGGGCAAGTTGAAACTGATGAATCTGCCGTGGCTTCATCTGCAAAAATCGGGATTTTCCCTGGCGGCAGTGTCGGAACTCAGCAAATGGCAGAGCTGCTTACTAACTCCCTTGAAGAAGATCTTCACCAGCTCCATGAAATTCAGGCCGTGACTCGCAAAATTGAATTCAAAAAAAACGAGCTGATTCCCAAATATCAGCCATATATCAGCAGGTTGAAAGAACTGAATCAGGATCATCCATTGCTTGGATATTATTTGGTCTGGCTGATTGATGCACAGGACTGGGACGAAGTTCTTTCTTTCGGTTCCTACTGTGTCGAAAACAATATTTCCTTGCCTGAACGGTTCAAATCTGAACTGAAAACTTTCCTAGTGGGTGAGTTTTGCAAGTGGGCTGAAGCGGAACTTTCAGCAGATAGATCTGCAGATCCTTACATTGCCCAGATTTTTGAAATGGTCATTGAACAGGATTGGGACATTGCAGACGCTGTTACTGCTGATCTCTATAAAATGATGGGTTTCCAGCAAGAGCAGAACGGTGAACTTGAAGAGGCTGCCGAGCTTCTTACCACGGCGCTTGATATTGGCGCACAGGTCAAGACCAGACTCGAAAAACTTAAGAAGAAACTGAAGAATTCAAACGAATCAACAGAGCCAAAAGAATAAATTAGACACCCAACCTCGCACTGGCCCTGATGAATATGAGATTTGTTTTTTCCTTCTCTCATAATTCCGAAAGGGCCAGTCTTAAAAATAAAGTGAGATCTGCATGATTGGTTTTAGCGGCTTGACGGATGAAGTGAAAGACGAAGAAATACAAAATGAATCGTTTTACCCTGGCATATCCGTTTCACATTTTCACGATTGCTACCGTGTACCCGCTGAATATGAACTTGAAATGGTCAAGACTCATTTGAAGTTGGCCATAGCGTGGGCAAATAGCCAGCTTGAAACTTTCAAGGCAGAGAAAGAGGCAGAAGGAATAACTGCTCTGGTTGATATTATAGCGCCTATGATTGGTGGCGAAACAACCAAAATCATTCATTACAAGCACGCTGTTTGTTGTCGTGCAAAGGGCAGCTTGATTCACCAGTACAAAACTATGGTTCAGGCCAAGGGTGCAAGTTCAAGAATCGGTGATGCTGTCGAAGCTGAAAGCCAAGAATCACTTTTTTATCAGTATGCCAGTGCGGCCATTGCAGATCTGCAAGGCAAAATTTCTATTATGGTTGAAGCATTATGAAGCAGCTGCAAAATCTATCAAAATTTTTGTTGGAAGTTTTAGAAGTTAAACGTGAGCAATTGGAATGTTTTGCGGATCGTGGTGATTTGATTTTAACCGGAAAAGATTTGGGAAATTGCGTGGAGCTGGGACGGCTTAAATATGATGCCGTTTTTTGGATTGAAAAGTTTCACGGTGATGCAAACCTTTTGCTGGCCCATGTCATGGCGTGGCTTTCAGAAAATGATCTAGAACGCCATGATTTAAATCTTCCGGATCCGGAAGTTGATATTTCATTGAATAATCGCAACACCGCAAATGTTGAAATTGCCATATCTTTTGAAGAGCCGCTTCTAATTGTTCTGGATGAAGAGGGGCCAATTTTTTGGAACGGCAAGAAGTGGTCTGTCAGTGAATTGAAAGTGGATGTTGCTGAAGAGCTGGTTGATATGGATGGGAAGTCAAATGAAGAGGACTAGTTATGTCTGATTCTGCAATGACCTGCGATGTTGATTCTAAGAAGCTTCTTAGATTGCGTGAACAGCTTGAAATTTTAGCTCTTACTCCAAAGCAACGGAAGATTTTTAATAACAAAGTTGGTGGAGATATTAGGAAGCGCGCAAGACGCAACACCACAAGAAGAACAACTATTGACGGAAAGTCTATGGAATCTCGTAAAAAGCGAGCTCGTGGACGACATAAGAATAAAAGCGTCAAAATGTTTCGGAATTTAAATCGGTTCATGGGCATTATTCCCTCGGGCAAAGCAGGCGTTTCTGTTTCATGGAGGAATCCAGTTCTCGCTCAGATTGCATATCAGCATCAGCATGGAGCGGAAGTTCAAAGCGGTCATATTCTTTTGACCAAGCAGCTTAAAAGAGAAAAAAAATATGTTTCGCGGAGGGCAAAGTGTCCTCGTTGGTTGGCTAAAGAGTTGGTAGAAAATAGGTACAGGCACACATTTCGAAATCCTGGGCAGAAAGATAGAGTTCGACGGGTTAGTTCAAAATTTATCATGGAAAATTTGACCAGGGGGCAAGCCTCTTTTGCACTTCAGACTTTGCTTGGTGTTCCTGCAAAAGAAAAATGGAAAATTGAAATCCCAGCTCGTCCTTTTTTAGGGATAACTTCAAAAGATGCCACTCAATATACAACCGAGCTGGCCCGAACAGCCTTACAATATATCAAAAAAGCATAGGAGATCTGAATGCTAGGCAGAGTACAAGTAAACAACCTGAATTTAATGCAGGGCGAATTTAAGGAGGTAGAAAATTACTTTCTTTTTATCGGCCGTGGATCCGGAACGAATGAAGGAAAGCTTGTCACTGTTAACAGTGATACCGAGCTTGATGATGTTCTGGGCGCAAATGAATTTAATTTAAAAACTCACATTGAAGCGGCCAAACTTAACGCTGGTCAGAACTGGGTGGCTTGCGTTTATCCGCTGGCAGCTGATGAAGATCTGGCTGATGCAATTGATGCATGTATGGAACTCGCTTCCGTTGAAGCTATCGTTGTCACGGATCCGCTTGCCGATTCTGTCGCGGTGGAAGCTCTGCAGGCTAAAGCAGAGTTAATTATGGGCAAGTACATGCGGCCTTTATTTTTCATGGGAACTACAAGAGCCATGGCCGTTGATGAAAGCTGGTCTGATTTTACTGCAGCAGTGAAGCCCATTGTTAGCAGCATTGCTGCAGATCAAGTTATGGTCGTTCCTACTCTGTGGGGAATGGATTTGGGAACGCTGGCCGGAAGGTTATGCAACCGCTCTGTTACCATTGCTGATTCTCCCATGCGTGTGGCAACCGGTCCGCTTCTGGGTGCATGGTCTGCCAAGCCGGTTGATAAAGACGGCCGTGCAATTGATATGTCCATTTTGCAAGATCTGGAAAGCTCCCGCTTGTCAGTTCCGCAATGGTATCCGGATTATCCCGGTGTTTATTGGGCAGACGGCAACATGCTTGATGTACCTGCCGGAGATTATCAGATGGTCGAAAATCTGCGAGTCGTGCAGAAAGCCATGCGCCGGATCTACGTGCTGGCCGTTGCCAGAATCGCTGATAGAAAACTGAATTCTACCCCTAATAGCATTGAAGCCAACAAGCTTTATTTCATGCGTCCGCTGTTCTCAATGGCTAAATCTGTGGAAATTATGGGCATTCAGTTTCCCGGTGAAATTAAACCACCTAAGGATTCCGACATCGTGATTTCTTGGAAAAGTAAATACGAAGTGGAAATTTATCTGGTTGTCACTCCTTATAATTCCCCCAAACATATTACCTGCAATCTACTTTTGAACTTGCAGAATCAGGCGGAGGCGTAAATGAGCGGCCAGCGTTTAAGCGGAAAGAATTTTGATGTGACTTTAGGAGATATGCTGCTTCGTGTTGAAAAAGCGACTCTTGAAATTGAAGACAATAGTTCCACCGCAAAAGACCGCGGAGTTCCTAATGGCTGGGTTGATGGTGACGTTGCCGCATCCGGAGAAATTGAAGTTGATGCACGTAATCTGAATTTGATTATGGAAGCAGCTTCTTCTGCCGGATCTTTCAGGGAGCTACCAGAATTCGATATTTTATTTTTTGCAAAAACCGGAACGGATGAACTGAAAGTTCAGGCTTTCGGCTGCAAGCTCAAGCTTACCTCATTGTTGGATATTGATTCAGCAGGCGGTGAAAAGCATATTTCCAAGATTCCTTTTGAAGTTACCAGCCCTGATTTTGTGCGCATTAACGGAGTTCCGTACCTCTCAGAAGAAGATATTGAAGGTCTGTAATGGATATTGTTGATGCTGCCCAGGGCGTTGAAAAGCTTTTTATAGAAGCTGCCCTTGCTAACAGGTTGAGCTGCCCAAACAGGCCCAGCAATAAATATTGTGAAGAGTGCGGCGAAGAGATTCCGGAAGCAAGACGGGTTGCAATCCCAGGAGTCCGGTACTGCATCAAATGTCAAACTGAAATGGAGCAAATACAATGAGTGAACCAAGAGGTATCAGAAATCACAATCCCGGCAATATTCGTCATGGTGCAAAGTGGAACGGTCTTGCTGAAGAGCAGCTTGATAAATCTTTCTGTACTTTTAAAACCCCTGAACATGGAATCAGAGCCATGGGTAAGATTCTGATTACTTATCAGGACAAGTACGGTCTTGATACCGTTTCCGGTATCATTGATCGCTGGGCTCCACCTATCGAAAACGACACAAACGCATATGCGGAACACGTAGCCAAGCAGCTGGAAGTTGGAGTTGATGAACCTATTGTTGTCCGTTCGTTCCTGGATAAACTTTGCACGGCCATTATTCGCCATGAAAACGGTGTGCAGCCTTACGACATTGCAACTGTTCAGCGCGGTGTGAACATGGCTATGGGGGTTGCATGAGTATTTTAGCCACTATTGGCGCGGCTTTGGGCGGTGAAAAAGGGCTTGGCGGGACTATTCTTGATGCCGTCAAAACATATTTTCCACCTGATATGACTCCTGAACAGAAAGCGACTCTTGAGCTGGGAATTAAAGCTGCAGCCGACAAGCAGGCCAATCTTGTGAGGGATAAGGCCATGGAAGCCGACAAGGCTGTGACTGACAGGATCGCGAAGCTGGAAGGCTCTGCTTCTGACCTTCTGCGTGTGCCCTACCTTGGCGCGTTAATCATTTTTTTGCGCGGTTGCCAGCGGCCTATGTGGGGCTTTGCAACTCTGTATATGGATTTTCTCTGGTTCACGACTTGGAAGTTGACCGAGACACAGGAAACGGCCCTGTGCATCATCAATTTCCTGGTACTTGGCTTTTTGTTTGGAGAACGCACTATCAAGAATTTGGAGCCGTTGATTATGAAAGTCTTTGGTCAGAACGGGGGCGGCAACACAAAGGGGGCCAAGTAAGTGAAGGCAGAAAATATAATCCGTGTGGTTATAAGTATTGTCTGGTCTGTGGTCATTTTTTGGAATGGATATTTGCACAGTGCTGTTCTTGCTAATCGTGATGATCTTCAGTCAGTCCAGATTGATATGGCTAAAAATTATATTTCAACGGATGAAATGGATAAATTTATCAGCCGAATGGAAAAGCGTTTTGATCGTTTAGACGCAAAAATGGATCTAAAATAAAAGAGAGAATTACGAATGATTATACCTGTAGAAGTGAACGGAAAAAACTTGGATTTTGATGTTAAGACTTCCGTTTTTAATACTTACATTAATGATTTGCGGCCGGACAATAAAGTTGCACCTGCTCATAATTTTTTAATGCGCAGTGTTCTGCCTGAAAGCAAAGAAGATTTATGTGAATTGCTTAAGCTGGCTGGACTTGAAATTCAGCTTGCAGCTGCGGTGATTGAAGAATTCACACCGGAAGTTGAGATTGTTGTGGGAAAGTCGAAAAGCTCGCCAGTTCAATAGAGAGTAATGGTTTTTCTCAGTTAGAAGTTTTGTCTTCTAAATGGTTTCCAGGAAGAGACGTAACTGAGCAGGTCATGGCTGAAGCTCTATTTCTGGAAAAAGATTACTGGGAAAAGATGAACGTGGCGATATGTAACGGAATGATCAAAGCTTTTAAGGGGTAGCCGTAGAGTGTCAAAATTAGAAAAACTTACTTTCTCAATTGATGTTCTGGCCAGCAAGGCCATGGGGACAGTCGGGAAGGTTCAGCAATCTTTAGATACTCTAGCTAACAAAGCTTCTTCTGCTTTTAGAAACATTGGAATGGGCGGGGCTGGTGTTCTTGGTGCGGGGTTCGCTATCAAGTCCATGATCCAGCCTGCTCTTGATTTCAATAATGCCATGCGGGACGTTAGCTCGCTTAGTGTTCAGGCTGATGCAATGGATGCTTTGGCGAATAAATCTCTGCTTTATTCAGTAAAATACGGTGAAGGAGCTGCTGAATTTGTATCCTCTTCCTATGACATTCAGTCTGCAATTGGTGGCTTGAGTGGAAACGATTTAGCCAGTTTTACAAATGCCAGTAACGTTCTGGCAAAAGGAACCAAAGCGGACGCGGGAACAATCACAAATTATATGGGAACCATGTACGGCATTTTTAAAAAGGATGCTGAAGCCATGGGGAAAAGTAAGTGGGTTGAACAAATGTCCGGCAAAACGGCCACCGCTGTTGAAATGTTTAAAACCACTGGTACGCAAATGAGCGAGGCTTTCAGCTCAGTGGGGGCGGCAGGTCAAGCGGCTGGAATATCTGCTTCTGAACAATTTGCAGTCCTTGGAACTCTTCAGGCTACCATGTCCGGATCTGAAGCCGGTACGAAATACAAAGCTTTTCTTGATGGTGTTGGAGCTGCTCAGAAAAAACTTGGGCTTAGTTTCACCGACTCTGAAGGAAAGATGCTGCCGATGCTTGATATCATGCAAAAGATGAAATCAAAGTTCGGTGACACTCTGGACGTTGCGGAATCTGATTCGTTGAAATCGGCCTTTGGATCTGCTGAAGCTGTCGCAATGATAAAGTTGTTGATAAATGACACAGATAATCTTTCAGCATCAATCGGCAAGCTGGAAAAAGTAAGTGGCATGGCAAAGGCTGAATCTATGGCCATGAAAAGGGTTGATCCCTATCAACGGATGATTCAGGGCGCGAACGCTGCACAGATAGTGATAGGCCGCTTGCTTACACCGGCCATTGATAAACTTTTTAACTTTGTTGCTGATGTAACAAAAGGGATTGTTGACTGGGCGAACGCTTATCCTGAACTTGCTAAGTGGGTTGGATATGCCGGGGTTGGCCTCTTGGCTTTTACCGGAATACTTGGAGTTTTATCCATCGTTGCCGGTTTTGGGAAAATTACAATGCTGGCGTGGTCCGGTGCGGTTTCTATGTGGACCACTGTTACTAAGGGCGCAGCTCTGGCCACAACCATATGGAGTAAGGCCACTACTCTTTTAAATATGGCTTGGAAGGCTAGTCCTTTCGGCATGGTCTTAGCCGGAATAACTCTGCTGATTGCCGCAATTCCCGTAATCACGAAACTTTGGGATTCTTTTAAAAACGCCTTCGGTGATACCTGGTGGGGCAAGGCTTTAATAGGCGCACTTGATCCAGTTATGGACTGGCTTAAAAGTCTTGGAAAAGCGGTGGGCTGGGTTCTGGAAAAGTTAGGTTTGTCTTTCGATGTTTCAGCAACTTCCAAGGTTGAAAAAGTGGTGCAGGCTTCTGAAACTGTTTCAGCCAGTAAAGTTGCACCTGTTCAGTCTTTGCAGCAAATGAAGCAATCTGCAGTTGCAAGCGGCGGCATTAAGCAAGATCTGGTTAATATTTCCAATAAGAGCAATTCCCAGACTCAGAATAACGGGCCGGTAACTCATAATCATTACGGGCCACATTCAAATACAAATGAGCAGTTCGCTCTCGGGCTGGGTGGCTGATGTATTTTGATATTTTAATATCAGAAAATGATATCACGCTGGACGCTGGGGGAAACCCTGAAAAAGTCACAGATCTGGCCTGCATTGCGCAAGATCTGCTGCACATGATCCGTGACACCGGGTTGCTGGTGGAGCTTGTTGCAAACAGAGATAAGCGGGTAACAGCTGAAAACCTCATTAAAATTATTATTGAAGTGGAAGATGATGAACGCATTGTTCCCGGTACTTGCCAGATTGTTGAAGTTACTGGCCAGCCTGGAACATTTAATTTGACGGCCATAGCTTATGATTTTGGTGAGCTGGGCTTTTCTATCGAGGTTTAGCAATGACAGTTGATTACAGGCAAATGCTGAAGGACGCAGGCGTTCCCACTACTGAACTGGAAATGGATAAAGTCTGGAAGGATCTGAACATTGAACAAGGTTCTGTCATTCAGAATGATTCAACATGGTCCCCGTTCTGGAAGCTTATTACTGCAATTGTGACAACACCATGCAAATGGCTGGTTGATCTCCTTGCTGATACTGCCCTGCCTAATACCTTTTTAAAAACGTCTTCAGGGATCTGGCTTGATATATTCGCCTGGGGCGTAGATCTGGAACGCAAGAACGCTACCTTTGCCCAGGGGTTTTTGATTTTTACAAGAGTAAACAGTGTCGGAGCCGTGACTATTCCGGCAGGGACAATCATAGAAACGCCTTCAATATCCGGCTATGTTTATCGGCTTATTACTTCTGAAGAAGTTGCTGCAGCTGATGGAGAATTAACTTTTCAGATTCCGGTGAAGGCTGAAAATAGCGGAGCTGCTTACAATCTTGGACCTGGCTATTATTCAATTTTGCCCCGCCCTATTCCCGGCATAGCTTCAGTTAAAAATGAAAGCGATTGGCTGGATATCCCCGGTGCAGACAAAGAACAGGATGAACCTTTCAAGCTACGGGCGCAGAATCAGTTTTCTGCTGTTGGCCAGTATCATCATGATGCAGCTTACACTGCCGATATTTCACTTTTTGCGGGTATCAGGCCCGATTATATTTATTTTGAGCATGACGCACCGCGCGGACCTGGAACCGCTAACGGTTTCATAATGATTGATTCCGGCGCACCTTCTCAAGATTTCGTTGACGCAATCAATAACTATGTTCGCGATACCGGCCATCATGGCCATGGTGATGACATGGTATGTTTTCCCATGCCGCTTATTGATGTGGCCATAGTTGCTACGGTTTACCCAGTGGCGCATTTATCTGAAGAAAAAACAGTGGCCCTGCTTCAAGGTCTTGGGGATATGATCCGCTCTGCTTTTCGTGAGAATAGCAACTATGAAGTTACGCAGACATTTCCCTTCAGCCGCTTTTCATTGTCCAGATTAAAAGAAGAGCTGCATCTTGCATTCAAAGATCTTCAGTCCGTTGAATTCAGCTTGAATCAAGACATAGTAACCGGGATGAATCTGCCTGAACTGTCAAGTTTAACCGTGGAGCTGGGTGAATGATACCAGTCCTGAAGCTTCCATTTTGGTTAGGTGGGCCTGAACTTGAAAAGCTTCGTTTAGCTGCTCTTAAGTATTGGGAGAAGGTTGCAAGCTGGGCAATGCTCCCCGCTAATCAGCAAGATCCTGAAACTTGCACAGAGCTGTTTTTAAATCTGATTGCATGGCAGCGCGATATCAGGCGCTTTGACACCGAACCTATCGAATTATTCAGGAAACGGGTTAAATTTGCTTATATCAATGCTGTTGATTCGGGCAGTGTTGCCGGATTTAAAAGCATTTTTCAGCGTCTAGGCGTTGGGTATGTGGAAATAGAAGAAAGGCTTCCAGGGCAGGATTGGGACATTGTTTCCATCCGGCTTTCTGATAGCCAGCTTTCACTTAATCAACGGTTACTTGAAACCTTGATTCAGCATTATGGCCGCACCTGTCGCCGTTATGATTGGCAGGTAATAACCCCGCTGGCCATATCTGTTCAGACTCAAGAATTCAATCACGACACTTTCACAATATACGCGGCTGTTCCTCCTTTATCCGTTAGTTTAAACGGGCAGATTTTCGATAACGATACCATGACAGTAGAGGCTAAATTATGAGCGCAATTATTACGACAAAAGGCGAAAACCTGATAGCTCAATGCCAGGGCGAAGGGCGAGTATTGAATATTGATAAAATGATCTTTGCAAATGTTGAAGGTGTGGATCCTGAAGCTGCTATTGATCGTGCTACTGGCAAGCCTGAAGCTGGCCAGATTATGCAGGAATTTATCATTCCAGATGAATACAAGGGGTTCGTGAATCCTAATCAGGTGGTTTACTCCATTGTTCTGGATTCCAATGCTGGAAACTATGATTTCAACTGGATCGGGCTTTATTCATCCGCTGATGATGTGGTTGTGGCCATAACTACACTGCCGAAAATTTCAAAATGGAAAACTGAAGGTCAAATTCAGGGTAACCACTTAACCAGAAATTTCATGCTTGAATTTACCGGAGCGGCAGAAAGCACCGGAATGAATGTGGCAGCTGATACATGGCAGCTTGATTTTTCAGTTCGTCTGAATGGAATTGATGACAGGCAACGAAAATCAAATAGAGACACTTACGGCCGCGCAAGGTTCTGGAAAGACGGATTCAAGCTGGTTAATGCTGAAGGTGCTTTCACTTTGTCCGCTGGCGTTGGATATGTGGAAGGTATCCGCATTGACTTGGAAAACGTGCTTCCGGTTTCCGGTGAAAATCTTCCCAAATCCGTTTGGCTGGATGTTTCATACACATTGCAGGGTTCTGATGTCGTAGCAAAGGCAGTTCCAGTTTACGGTGATGATTTTGAAGATTCTATTCTGGATGGAATAAATCATTACTTTGTAAAAATCGCTGAAATAGACGGGTCCGGAACTGTTACAGACTGCCGAACAGTAGATAATATTGAAACGGATCTTGTTGAATATTTGAAAAATCTAATCAGTGGGCATGGCGCGGATCCGAATGCACATATGGAACTGCTTGCAAGACTGGCAACTGGCATTGTTGTCATTATGAACCCGCTTCAGGCTGCTGTTGATATCGGTGAAACTCCTGTTTTTAGCAGCAATGAGTTTGTACCTATCTTCATAAACACGGTTCAGAATGCAGCACAGTGGCAAGTTGATTATGCTTCTGGTGATTTCTCCAATCCTGTTTTTGACTCTGGTCCTTCAGCTGTAGCCTTGACCAGCTTTGAAATGCCAGCCGGATATCTGCAGGTAAGTAATATTTATAAAGTGCGTTGCCGCCGCCGTTTGAATACGGGCCAGTGGTCCCCATGGTCTGAAATTGTGATTTTTACGACTCGCTCAGTTTTTAATTATGTTGCCAGGCCTGTGAACTTGGAACCGGTAAATAATGCAATAGGTATCCAGGAACGGCCAGTTCTGAAATCCGGTCCTTTTTCCGTTGCCGGTGATGCTGAAGACACACACGCGGCAACACAGTTCCGGATCCGGATTGGTGATACCGTGCTGCATGTTTCACCTGAAATTTTAGCCGGCTTTGAATATATCCTTCCTGCTGGCCTTCTGCTTGTTTCCTCGGATTATATTTTAGAATGCCGTCACCGGGGTGCAAATCTGGACTGGTCTGAATGGTCGCTTGCAACGACTTTTAGAACAGTTGCTGCGTTTATGGTTGGTGATGAAGCGGTTTATCCTTCAGCTTGGGATATAGTGAGCAAGGCCAGTTCCGTAGGGATGGCGCTTGAAGATGGTGCAGAGCTTTGTAGTAATGGGATTGATCAAGATGAAGGGGATGGCGATTGGGGGGAAATTTCGGTTCGGGCGAAGGTTCGCGATAAAGGACTTAACATTTTAGATTCTACATCTAAAGATCAATTGGATACGACAAGTCGGATCAATCAAGAAGATTTGGTTGCAACGGGGTTAGGTCTCGCAACCGTTGGCGTTGTAACTACGTCCGTAGCTGCAAGGCTTGATGATCCTGATCCTTTTAACGATTCTAGTGGTCTCGCCCTTTATCAATTTAATGGTAACGGTACAAATTTAGGGACTCACGGAGGAACATGGGAAGGCGTAATGTCATATGTTGGTGGGAATTTTGGTACAGCTCTCTGTACTCCCGGCAACTATGCTTCACAAGCTAACGGGTTTTCAATCACAGCTGATCATTCGTTTTCTTATTGGTCAACAAGCGGAACTGGATTTGGAATTATTGAAGGTTATCTTCATAGCCACATTGGATTAGCTAGTAATTATATATTCGGCTGGTTCGACTCACCGCAACATCAAGGTACAGCCGGGGGGTTATTACCAGCTGATATTCAAAACCAATTAGCTGCTATTTTTTCTGGAGGATGGCATCATATTTGTCTTGTTCCAATTCTTGATGGAGTTCAATTGTGGATAGATAATAATTTAATTTACACTCGTGGGACTAGTGCTCAACCAGAATTAATTGTTTCTGCGTTACAGTCTCAATATGGATCTTCGGCAAATCAATATTATGATCAAGTTCGGGTGTTTAAACGTAGTCTGTCAGATGTAGAAATACAGCGACTTTTTGCAGAAGAATGCACTGTGTATCACGGTGATATTTCGGCTGCGAACTTTCCCACAGCACCAAATCGCGCCCATAAATTACCAGCACTCACCGCCGCAACAGGCGCGGCCGGAACCGCTTTCACTGCCGACAATTTCACAGAAATTACGATTGAAAAAATAACTCTCGGAACCGACACAGATCCGGACAATCCAAACTTCTTACTACTTGAATCAATAAAATTAAGTGGCGTTCCATTCCGGTGCGTTGCCATGGGCGTTAAAAACTTACCTGCTGGCAGTGAATGCCGTGTAGCTGAAACAAGAATTGATACTTACAAACTGGGATAAAAAAGATGATAAAAGTAGAAACTCTATCACTTGAAGACAAAAAAAAGCTTGCTGCAGACCTACTCCCTTTCTTTGTTCAGCAGTTGCACGCCAATCCTGAAATGATCCTTCCAGGAACTGAAAAATCCGTGAAAGTGCAAGTGCGGATCGTGGACAGTGGCAAGATATCAACTGGAACCCATGACGAGCTGGCGGCAGCTGAAGCCGCGCTTGATGATGCAACAACAATTGCAGGGTTAAAAGCAGCAGTTAAAACCGTAATCGGGATTTTCCGAGTTATTTTGATGGGCAGGAAATAGTGTGGAAATCCGTAAATTTTAAAGTTCCTGCTGCAGCTGCAGCAATCAACCAGGGCGCGGATCCTGTTCTTGCTGCCGTGGCTGGTGAAATGTCTGCAGCTGGAAGCCGCTTATCAGGTGTGGCCGGATTTATTCCGGTCACACCTTCAATTATATCCGGCAGCGCCGGCAATGCGCAGGGTTTAATCAGTCAGCTGAATGAACTGCTGAACGTATCAAGCAAATTTTTATGCGCACACCCCTATGTTCATCCTTTGGGAGATAAGCGCGGCGATTATACCTATCTTTCACCTTCCGGCTGTCTGGATGGAATGCTGGCCAAGCTTGCAGATCCTTCAGATGATTTGCCGGAAACCGTTTCCGGATCCGTCTTCCTGAAATTTACCGCTTACGATCACGCAGATCTGGCCGCAAAGCTTGCCGCTTTCAATGCGGTTCTTCCCGTTACCCCTTTGCAGATGGTTCAGCGCAGGGCCGAAGATTTAAACGTGCTTGAAACTGAAAAGTATATTCTGGGTGATGGTTTTATTTCTCCAAAGTTTCAGGATCTGGATGCAAGGCAGCAGGTAACGAATAATAAAATGGATTCAAAACTGGCCAGAATGGTGGCGGTTTCTCATGGGTATGACTGCCAAAATAAACGGCCGGAAACGTTGCTAAGTGAACTGATTACTAAAAAACAAAAAGCCACTGAAGAAGCCGGTGCAGCTTGGGAAAGGTTTTGTTCTCTTTTTTCAGGTGGATCTGGGCAGGCGGCATATTTAAACGGCAGCGTTCGCGATATCCGGCTTGAGCTCGCAAACATGGGAACAAGTGACGGAACGCATGTATTAAGCGTGATTTGCTGCTGGATTGGTGAAGCTGAAGCCATGACTGTTTTTCGTGAGGTTTTAGGCATATGAATACATTTTTAAGACTCGGTGATTACAATGTTCCAGGTTACGGCCTGAAGGTTTCCGGAGGCATGGAGATTTACGATGAAGAACTGTCCGGAGAAACAAGCGGAACAGATGTTGTTAATAAGGGCATTAAAGCAAAAAATCTTAACGTTTCCCTTAATATAAAATTTAAAGATCAAGATAAATTGCGGGAGTTGATCCAGGTTCTTGAAACCAAGGATGAAAACGGAGAAATGAAGATTTATACCATTGCCAACCGTACCGCGAACATGGGCGGTATCAGGCAAGTGCGGTGTACTTCTTCCGTAGGATGGGATGAACAGGAAACAGTCAGGGCGTGGTCTGTGTCTTTTAGCTTGCGGGAACATTTGTCCGTACCTGAACGAGTTGAACAGCGCGAAAAAGGAGTTGCAGCCGTTATTAAAAGTGAGGACGGCATAAATTCAACTTCTGATTCTTCAGTGCAACCGGCTACAGATTTAAAATCATCCTGGGATAAAGTTATCAAAAAAGTGGATGAGGTTGTTTCGTGAAGATTCGCAAAACCTTAACCGTTGCCGGGAAAGCATTTGATATTATCAGTGATGATATCCGGCTGGAATTGTGCGGTACTGGGCGCGCAGTCTTTCAGATTAAAGCAAAGGAATCCGTTACTGGCTTAGTTCAATTTTTTGTTGGTTATTCTACCCAGGACAAAGACCGGCTTTATTTTACGGGCTATATTGATAGCTGCCATATGGTAGATAACGGGCAACAGCGCATTTTTTGCCGTGAATTGTCCGGTGTACTTGATCTGCATTGTCCTATCTCCATGCGCCATCCTACTTTGGTAGATGTTTTAAATCATTATACTGAAAAGACCGGAATAATCTTTATTGTTCCGGATAAGCCTTATTCAAGTACCCGCGTACCATTTTTTCAAACTCTGGGAGATGGATACCACGGGGTTGATTCATTCGGATCCGT
This sequence comes from Maridesulfovibrio ferrireducens, assembly GCF_016342405.1. Taxonomy (NCBI): domain Bacteria; kingdom Pseudomonadati; phylum Thermodesulfobacteriota; class Desulfovibrionia; order Desulfovibrionales; family Desulfovibrionaceae; genus Maridesulfovibrio; species Maridesulfovibrio ferrireducens. Next base: position 395,103 of record NZ_JAEINN010000001.1, read on the forward strand.
TTTTTCAATTCCTGATTATGTATGGCAACCGCAACCTGATGGGCGCGTTTTTGTTGGATCATGGACAGATACTAAAAACGTAAATGAACCTTTGGAGCTGGCTGAAAAATGGTTCAAGCGCGTCTTTACCGATGGGTCAAAGTGCTGTCCAATTATTCCGGCCATGCGGCCGGGGATTAAGCTGAATGGCAAGCGAGTTAAGCAGGTACAGTTAAAAGGTCATGAAATGGTGATTACATGCGTGAAATAATCAGGAAAGTAATGTTGAAATTGTTTCCGGAGCTGTCCGGAGGCTTACACCTGGATAGATATGCAAGAGTTCTGGCCGTGGCTGATGAACCGGAGCAGGGCGGCAGTTGTGAACGGTTCCGGCCGCGTTATGCTGTAGATCTGGAAATTCTCACACCTGAAGGGGAAAGGGACGCAGCCTATCCAATATATAAGGACGTTCCGCTTCCGGTGGCCAGTGCGGGAATGGAACGCGGGGTTTATGGATTCCCAGAAACCGGAACACTGGTTGTGATTGGTTTTGCTTACGGCCGTCCGGATCATCCGCTGATAAAGCAAATTTATCCATTAGGATTATCACTTCCTAAAGTGGCCACCGGTGAATTGCTTTGGCAGCAGGACGCAGACACTTTGCAGCGTGTGGATCCAAACGGAAACTGGACGCGGAAAACAACTGGCCAGATCACAGACAGATCCTTAAAGCGGGTTGTTGAAGCTGTTGATTCCATGGTGGAGCTGGTGCGCGACTTCCGCAAGGTTGCCGGAAACAGTACCGAGGAAATAGGCGGGGTGAAGCATATTGAAGCACTGGGCGCGGTGCTGCTTGGTTCCGGTGGCCATATTGATATGGTGGCAGTGGATAATTTGAATTTTGTCACGGCCAAGGATTGTAGCTGGATTATATCCCAACACTGGAACGGGGTTACAGGCGGGAATCATCACCATACAGTTAAACTGAATATGACTGAAAATGTGCTGATGAATCGGAATGAAAACACAACTCTGAATTTAACTGAAACGGTGGGAGAGAATCACAGTTTGACAGTTCAGAAGGATCTGACTGAGGCGGTTATTTTGAACCGGACTGAAACAGTCGGGAAGGATCACACTTCCACTGTAAATGAAAATAGAATTGAAACGGTCCTGAAAGATCGAACTGCTACGATTAATGGCAACAAAACAGATATTGTGAAGGAAGATTTTTCCAGGACAGTACAACAAAATTTCACCAGCCAGACCGATGGCAATTATACTGAATTAATAACAGGGAATCAGGATTCAACCGTTGAAGGGCAGAGCAACGAAACCGTCACCGGCGATAAGCAGCTTGAAGCAGAAAACGTGAGAATCAAAGGAACGACCATTACGCTAATGACAAAGGACGGAACAATTAGTTTCTTTCCGTTGATGCTGGATTTCATGCAGGAAGTGCGGGATGCTCTTAACGTGCTGGCCGTTCATACGCATCCGGAAGCAACCAAGATTGTAGAAGGTCCGGAAGTTCAAAGCCACGCGGATGATATAGGAGTGATACGGGGCAAGTTGGATGTGTTGTCTGGGTAAGGTTGGTGCGGAGATATGAGAAAGGAAAGCCCCGCTTCAGTGATGAAGCGGGGCTTTTTGGTGTGGGTTGCCATTTAATCCACAGGAGTTATCGGGGAAGGTAAAAGATCCCAGCCTGTGATCCCTCTAGTTGTGGGCGTTTCACGCAGATGTTTAGTATTTAGGCCCAGTACTGCACAGATTAGATTCAAATTAAAGTTATTAAAATAACGTCGATAATTTTCTTTTGGCTGCCGATATCCTATTGGTTCCCCCTCAAAAAGAGCTTGGTGAACAAGATTATTACGGAGAATGCTAAGAGTGCTTGAAGACGTACCTTCTTTAACATCTGCCCAGTTTGGGATTTTGAGACCAAATTTTTTAGCAATAAGAATTGGCCTTTTGGCGTGAGACCTATCCTTCTTTTTAAGGATTGTGATAATTTTTTTCTTTTCAGCAATTTTATAAACACCATCAAGTACTTTGTATTGTGCTTCAAAGTGTTCCCATAGTCTTTCATAGGATTCACTTATTAGAAACCAATGCAATGCAGCAAAAATATATTTTCTAATTTCTTCAGTATTTTCTATATGCGCATTATTTAAAACGGACATTCCTATTTTTAAGTCTTTTTTATTTGGGACAAATCTATGAGCCGTGTTTTTTTTATAAGGGGTTTTTATCAAGTAGTTATAGCCGTCTTTTAATAGATATAGGCCATGTAAAAAGCCATAGCATAGGATTAAAAATTCAAATCTATTATCATCATCTTCGTTTCCATTCTCAAATTTAATTTGATGTGTAGCTGGCAGCTTAAAAGGAATAGAGTGCTCATAGGCTTCAGTCTTTATATTCAATTTTTCTTCATTTCTATTTAACTTAACTTTCTTTATTGGCGGGTAAATCCATCCATTAGCAACGGGGAATTCGTCAAAAACGAATCTGACAACTTCTTCCTGTTCTTTAAGGGGCGAAATCGTAATCCCGTCAAAAGTAATTTTTGTTTTATCGAGAAGGAAACCGAACTTCATAGGTCTAATCCTTTTGGTTTGATTCTGTTAGTGACTATTTAATTGGTGTAATTGATAAAAAGCGTCAATTCAAAGAAAAAGAGCGGCCCGCAGAAGAAACGAACTCACCCGTACCTCCCTTCGAGGCATTTGGAGCGATTTTTTGCAAAGAAAAGAACCGTGCAATGCCTTATTGATGGAGCCTAGACACAGGCTTTCTAGCGGTTTTAGCGGATTGCAAGTTTTGCAAAGAATTGCAAGTTTGTGCAAAGGGGCTGGCTTTACAATAAAAAATAAATTCAACAAAGATAGAGCTTTATGCCGTTTTCAAAAAAGTTGGTGACTAGATCTATTCAGATTATGCTTTATGGCCATGGGGCGATAATCTTTTTACGACATTGTTTTACGTACAGAGAACCGAGCGTATAAAGGGAAACTGTATATTTATGTCGTAAAAAAATATTCAACCTACTAGTTTCTAAGGATATATTTTTAGCACGCACGAATGGCATTCAAGAGGCCAAGAGTTCAATTCTCTTCAGCTCCACCACTTTTTGTGAATAAAACTAACCGATTAGGCGTAGAAGCTTAGTCGGTTTTTTTGTGTGGATAACCACTTGGATAACAATTGGATAACATTTTGAAATTCTGGGTTGTTGATTTTGAGAGTCACATCTTGAATGATCGGTACCATTTTGCTAGAAAAATTGTGCATAGTCATGGCAGTCGATAGTTTTTAGAATGCTTTTTGCTGGATACTATTAATTGGGTACGAAGTTGTTCTTTTATACATGTAGTTCTTATTTAGTAAGGAGGATATCGTGGACTTGAAAAACTTTGTAAAGCAAGCATTAGCAGATATTACCAGTGCAGTGGAGGAGGCTAAGGATATTTCACCTGTTTCAATAGCACCGGGGTACGTGACAACTAGTAAAGGTCGAACAACTATAGTTGACCCCCAACTGATTGAGTTTGATATTGCTACTACCGTTGTTGATGCTAGTAGCTTAACTGGTGGTGGGAGTGCTAAAATTTCTGTAATCGGTGTTGGCATATCTGTTGATGGAAAGCGGGATTCAGCAGTTAATCATGAAAGTGTGAGCAGGGTTAAGTTTCAGGTTCCAGTATACTTTCAAGCTAAAAATGACATTAAGAAATAGTTTCCTGTTAAGGTAATTCAAAAGAAGGCCAGCCCCATAACAGGACTGGCCTTCATAATTTAAAGCTAATCGATCAATCAGAACACGCTACAATTCCGGCAACAAACTCACTGCACGTTTCTTCTCACTCTTCTGGGAGTGACAGTATACATCTGCTGTCATCTTCTTTTTTTAAATTTTGAATTATATTAAATGCTGTGGCGAGACATTTGGGAAGTTTTAAATGAAGTATCCCAAATGTTTTTTGGAATAGAAGACAATTGGTGGAAAATGCCAACCCACCTAACCACATACGCAGAATACAAGCTCTGCTATTGTGAATGCATTTTCGGGTGCACTAAGTCTATTTTTGGGGGGTGGAAAGTAATATGTTCTTTCTAAGGAGCACTCTCTCTAGTACATATAATCCGTGAGGAATGAATTCGTGTTTAGCAATGAATTTATTTATCTCTTTTGAGTTGAGAGGGATCGTTACAAATGAGTCTGCTTCAAGGCATTTATCCCTAGCGATTAGAGGTTCGATATCCTTTTTGAAATTAAGGTCTAATTCAAAAACTGAGGATAAGCCAATTTCAAAATTGTTCTTTTCTAAAAAAAAATCATAAAAAGTAGCTGTTATTCCATATTGGTATAGTTTGTCATTAATTCCTAATTCTTCGGCTAAGCCGCGCTTAAAACATCTCTCTATGTCTATTTTTCCAAATGGATCTTTGTCTGTCTGAGATAGTCCCTCGTTCATTGTGATATGGAATTTTGATGCATTTCCATGAACTCTATTTGATCGCTTGCATAAAACAATTTCTTTTCCTTTTTCTCCGTCACAAATTAAAAGAGTATTTACTCCAAATGATGTAAGAAAAGGTTTGTATTTTAGAAAGTTTGAAATTTCTGCAGAGGCAATGGGGTGGCTTGTGCTTTTTAATTCGTGATAAATAGACCGAAATACCCTGTGGGTGAAATAGTCTGTATGAAAGAAATCAATCTCAGCTCCCGGATTTTCATTTTCGCCAAAGCGGGTAAAATTCATATTGAAAATACCGTATTTATTCCCATTAAATATTAACCCGTCTTTTGTTTCCAGAAATTTTGTACCTACAATATGTTTATGTTTAGCAATGAGGTCAGGCAAATGTTGTATTTCAGTCATGTCAACAAGATCTTTGAAGTCATGACCTTGGTCGAACGATGTGTCTGTATTAAATTTTGTTAACTGTGATTTTGAGTATCCATAATTTATTTCTTTTGAAGTAACTATTGATTTAATGCTGTCTGGTATGCCGATATATAGGCATCGTTTAACGCCAAAAGTTGAAATTTCTCTTGTAAAGATATTCTTTTTTTCAAATTCCGGGTCTCCATTTGCAAGGTCGATAACATTTATAGCTGCTTTTCTTTTTTTATAAAATTTAATTTCTGATTTTATTGTGTGGCGATATTTAATATTTTTAAAGTGTTTGTATATTAGTTGTATTATGAAAAGTATAAGGGACCCGACTAATAGGAAGAATAGTTCAGATGATGCATTATTTAATATTTTATCTGGCAGAGTGTTAAACATATCTTTTATGGTCAATAGTTATAGTGTTTGAAGCAATAGTGTTTTTTGTTAATGTTCGTGTTTTAAAAAAAATATATATAAAATTTATTCAAAGTGTAGTACATTCCACAGGCATTTTAGGTTTCCCCGGCTGTTCAATTAAGTGTTTTGATTTAATTTTGAGCCGAAATTGTTTATTCATCCAGTATGTTTAATTTAGGGGTTTTACCTCAGTTGGAAGATCTCTTAAATTGGATTATAGAGGCCAATAGTTCCGTTATATTCAATTCCAGCATATGGTAAAGTCAGAAGGGCTGACCTGCCCAAAAATAGTTTTCTTTGGGCGGTAGAAAGTTCCTTTTGCCTGCCGGATTAAAACCTGCTTTTTCACCAAACGCTCCAAAGCCTTTGCTAGAGCTTGCGGTTTGCTTTTCTGCAAGTCCCGAAAGTCCTGATAAGTGATGATCTTTCCCGGTGGGATCGATTTTATGTAATTATTTATTTGTGCTGAAACTTGCATGATTTAATCCACTCTCGAAATAATGTGGTTTTTCTTTAATATTGTAAAGTTTTAGTGGTTAAAACATGACAAAAGAATAGTTTAAGAATGTTAATTCCTCCAAAATATCAGAAGCCTTTCTTCGTCCGTTAGTAATTGGTGTGCTTAAAAAAAAGAGACTATATTACTGGTTTTCCAGTTGATTATTCAATTGAGCCTCATACTGGGGCACATTACGAAATTTTTGCTTGAACTTGGTAAAGGGTTTGCTTTTGTGGGTAAGCAATATCATTTGGAAGTTGGTGAAAGTGATTACTATCTGGATTTGCTTTTCTACAACATTATTTTGCGTTGCTCTGTTGTGTTGGAACTGAAGAATATAAAATTTATCCCTGAGTATGCAGGACAGCTTAATTTCTATCTTTTAGCCGTAGATATCCTTTTGAAATCAGAAGAAGACAATCCTACAATAGGCATGCTTCTTTGCCGTGATAAGAAGAAAATAGAAACAGAATTTGCTCCACTTGATATTAATAAGCCCATGGGCGTGAGTGAATTTGTGCTGACAGAAGAATTGAAACGAAGTTTATGAATGTAAGCGTCACATAGGCTCCATCTACTCATAATTTTTGAAATCCTGCATACTCACTCTTCAGCCTAAAAGGAGTGT